>DMOT01000124.1 GCA_003456765.1 Bacillota bacterium | reverse complement strand
GCGATAATCATGATGACTATGATTGCCAGCGCAAACATCTTGCGGTACGGCCTGGCATATGAGAGCAGACGCCGCATTAGTCGTGAATCGTAGGCCTTTCCCATGATCTCTTCTTCTTCTCTGTATGCGCTCACTTGTGTCTCATCCCTCCCCCAGTCAGCCCCTGGCGGCTAGCTCCTCTTCTAGCAACTGTTTTTCATACATTTCGCTATATACGCCCGCCTGGTCCAGCAGTGACTCGTGCGTTCCACGCTCGATTACTTCGCCATCGTCGAGGACTATGATCTCGTCAGCATCCTTCACAGTGGAGATGCGGTGAGAGATGATTATGCATGTCCTGTCATGCATAAACTCGCCGAGCCCGCGGAGTATGCTTTCCTCTGTTTGGGTATCTACAGCCGACAGCGAATCATCGAGCACCAGGATTTTCGGCTCGGTTATGAGGGCTCGCGCTATCGACACTCTCTGCTTCTGCCCACCTGACAGCGTCACACCGCGTTCGCCGACTGTTGTGTCGAAACCTTGCGGGAAGCCAGCAATGTCGTCGTACACATGGGCTACTGTGGCATAATGGCTTATTTCCTCCTGAGGGAAGTCTCTGTCTGCGAAGGCGATGTTCTCCCCAATTGTGCTGGAGAAAAGAAACGTATCTTGTGGCACGCAACCAAGCTGGTTGCGGAGAGAGCTCAAGGACACGTTCAGGATGTCATGTCCGTCTATGAACACGGACCCTTCAGGCGGATTGTACAGCCTCGTTAGCAGATTGACTATCGTCGTCTTGCCGCTGCCCGTTCGGCCTACGATGGCCAGAGTCTTCCCGGCATCAATCTTGAAGGAAACATTGGAGAGCGCAGGAGGAACCCCGTCGCGGTATGAGAAGGTCACGTCTTTGAACTCAAGAGTTCCGTCTACATCCTCAAGCTGAATTGCCCCGGGACTATCCGCTACTTCGGGGACCTCATTCAGGATCGCATTAAGCCTGTCGAGGGCGGCGAAGCCGCGCTCCATTACATTCACGACCCATCCCAGAGCGATCATGGGCCAGACGAGCATAGACAGGTAGCTTGTGAATGCGACGAAGTCTCCGAGAGAGATCTGGTGGTACATGATCATAGACGAGCCGTACCGGAGAACGACTGCGTATGCAAGCGCAGTTGCCAGGCCACTCAGTGGGCCCATCAGCCCCCACATTCTCACAAGATCCATGTTTGCCTTGACGTTCTTCTCGGCGACGTCCATAAACCTTCCGATTTCAGCCTCTTCCTGGACGAAAGACTTGACGACCCTTATGCCGGCTATGTTTTCTTGCGCCCGATCTGTGAGTTCGCCGAAAGCTTCGTGCACAGCCCGGTGCCGCGGGTTGATGATCTTGCTGAATACCGCAGTAGCTACAGCCAGCAAGGGGAATGGCAGCAAGGCGAAGACAGCCAGCTGAAGAGGGACCGTTCTAAAGAGTATTATCAGTGTCGCCGCGGTCATGAAAATGGAGTCGGTAATCAGTATGAAACCTTGCCCGAATGCTTGCCTCACTGATGGGATGTCGTTCGTCGCATGTGCCATCAGCTCGCCGGTCTTATGCTCAGTGTAGTAGCGGGCAGGCAGCTTCTGAAGGTGTGCGAACAGATTGTTACGGAGTTCGAAATCGAGGAGTCTTGCAGTGCCCATGATGAAGATTCGCCACAGGAACCTTCCTGCTGCTATGCCGCAAGATATTCCCAGAATAATCAGAACATATCTTCTGAGCCCGTCCGGCAGAAGTGTGCCCTCACTTAAGCTGTCAGTAAGGTTTCCGAGGATTTTCGGAATCACAAGTTGCAGAGCATCGACGAAAATGAGAGTGAGTATCCCCAACAAATAGCGCCACCAGTATCTGGCGAAAAAGTCCTTCAAATGTTCTGTTCGCTTCAAATGGGCTTCGCCTCGATTCTTGCAACTCTTGAATACGACGCCTTACTATTATACCCCACTGTTATTGCGGTTGAAAGGATGGCAGAACCAGTGGACGAACCAGGAGGGGGTTTCAGCAGATGCGTCCTGGCATGGTTTAGCATGGATACGCGCGGCTAAGTAGCCATATGGAAATACCCTATGGCTGCGCCAGTAATCGTTGCACTTGACAGACAGCGAGCCTTCGCTGAACCGGAGCCATGCCGTCTGAAGATGATTATAGCAGTAATGGGGAGGGAAGTCTCAAGAGGAATAAGTTGGATGAAGCGCCTCCGGACAACCGCATCATCAGGTGTAGACTGGATTGCTGCCAACGGCACTTGACTGTAGCGCTTCCTGAAGCCTCTGAAAGGCACGCCCAGGATTTGGATGACTCACTTGCCTGGATCCCTATGGCTCGGCCCAGTAAGGGTGGCTCCTGACAGAATCGGCATGTTCAGATGGCCTGCAAACCCCTCCTTCGCACTCGACGTCGGGCTGGCGTTGATGCGCCGTAGTTGAGGACTCCAGGTACTCGGCAAGGGCCAGCGCGTATGGGGAGGCCAGGATGTCGAAGAGCTCGTGGGAGGAGTGGCAGAAGGCAAGGCTCGAATGGGCTGCCAGGCGCAGGCGCCCACGAGAATCCATATTAGGAATGGCCTGAGCAAGGCGGGTGAACCACAAGGCCGCATACGCATTCTCGTGGAAATCCGGCTCCGTTCTGGCAAAACCGGGTGGGTCATCTGAAGCCGGGAGGCGTGTAAGCAGGCCTTCTCCTACGTACTCTCCCCGCTCGCCATTGCGGAATGCGGTGTTGTGGGTTGCGATCAGACGGTGGGCCAGCTTCTGGGAGCGCTCAAGCCACATCATGTCGCCTGTGGCATGAAATGCGCGAAGGCATGCTGCTCCATACGAGATGGTGTCGTGAGCCAATCCCCAGACGTGGGGGGCGCCGTCGTAGAAATGGGCGAGCCCGGTTGAAAAATGGAAGCACTTGTCGAAGACTTCAGCCAGCGCATTGACCCCTATGGAAACCCATTGCGGTTTCTCGAAGGCGCGGCCTGCACGTATCATTGCGGCGGATGCCCTTCCGTTCCAGTCAACATAGAGAACCCTGTCGATCTGAGGCGGGACGCGTTTCTTTCGCTCGTCTCTTGCGGCCAGGGCGTAGTAGTTCTCATCTGCATCCTGTGAACCGGCCCAGGCGCCGAATTCAGGGACGAAAAGAACGGAGTTCATGTACTCGGCGGTGCTGTTTGCCGGGGCGATCAGGCTATTGTCGCCTGTTGACTCATACGCCTTGGCCAGAATCAGAAGGAGTGACGCATTGTCAAGCAGCATCTTCTCGTAATGGGGAATACTCCAGTCTCTGGTTGTGGAATATCGGAAGAGACCACCCTCCACATGATCAAAAGTGCCTCGCGTTGTCATGGCGGCAAGCGTGTTTCTGACAATTTCTATGTAGGCCCGGTTTCCTGAGGCGGCGGACGCATGGAGAAGGAGATCCAGGGCATCGAACATCGGAAACTTCGGA
>DMOT01000323.1 GCA_003456765.1 Bacillota bacterium | reverse complement strand
CTCAGCACGCTCGCCCGGCGCCGGCCTAAACTTGATGTCAGCCCTCCGAGCCTGGAACGCTTCGAAGTTGCTGCAGGAAGAGATCTCTACATATCTGTTGTAGCTAGGCATCCATACTTCCAGATCATATTTCTTAGCGGCAGCAAAACCTACATCGCCAGTGCACATCATCGTGACCTGGTAGGGCAAGTTTAGTATCTGAAGGACGCTCTCAGCATCATTCACAAGCTTCTCAAGCTCATCGTATGAGCTATCAGGATGAACGAACTTGACCAATTCAACCTTGTCAAACTGGTGCTGGCGTATCAGGCCCCTGGTATCTCGACCTGCCGATCCTGCTTCCGACCGGAAACAGGCAGTATAAGCGCAGTGTTTTATGGGCAGCAAGTCGCCGTCGAGTATCTCCCCACGGTACATGTTCGTCACGGGAACCTCGGCGGTAGGCGCCAGGTAATAGTCAAGACCTTCGCACTTGAACATGTCCTCAGCAAACTTCGGAAGCTGGCCTGTTCCGATCGCAGATTCCCGGTTCACCAGAAACGGCGGGAATACCTCAGTGTAGCCGTGTTCCTCTGTATGCAGATCAAGCATGAAATTGATCAAGGCCCTCACCAGCCGCGAACCGGCGCCCTTGTACACGACGAATCGCGACCCTGTTATTTTCGAGGCCCGTTCGAAGTCGAGAATGTCGAGGGCGGCACCGAGATCCCAGTGGGGCTTGGGCTCAAAACCGAAAACCGTAGGCTCTCCCCATTTCCGGACTACTACGTTTTCGCTCTCATCACGGCCCACAGGGACGGACTCATGGGGAATGTTGGGGATGCCGAAGAGGATCTCGGCAAGGCGCATTTCCACGTCAGCCAGCTCTTGGTCCAGACCCCGGATGCGCTCGGAGACCACTCTCATCTCACTTATTATGCTGGATGCATCGCCGCCTGTCTGCTTCATCTTGGCAACCTGCGCTGATGCCTCGTTTCTTCGGCGCCTTAGCTCCTCCGCCTCAACCAGTATGGCCCGACGGCGTTCATCCTTGGCCAGAAGGTCATCGAGCACATCAGTATTCTCTCCTCGCTTTAGCAGCGAATCTCTGACTATGTCCGGGTTCGACCTTACAAATTTCAGGTCCAGCATAACGAAGATTCCCCCTTAATCTGTTGCCGCAATGGCCCACAAAAAAATCCCACCCCACGGCTTTGCCGCCGGGGGCGGGACAAACTTCCCACGTTGCCACCCCGATTGGTCGCCTGGACAAGCACTCTGAGCGCCCCATTCCGGCGCTATGCGCTTGGTCTCAGGCAAACCCTCTCGTGTCCGCTGTTACGGGCGGTCCCGTCACGGCTTACTCTTGTTCGGCCGGCCGCTCCAGGGCGGATTCCCCCGTTACTTCCTGCCGGTTTTCACCAGCCCCGCAGACTCCATAACAAGTGAACGTCGCTTACGCTCAAATGGTCGCGAGGCGCACCCGGCTCTCTGTGAAGAAGATTACGAGATACTGTTCCCCTTCATCGCGTTTACTATATGCACAGGTGGCGATCGCCTCCTGCAACTTCCTTATATGATATATCTCCTGTGCGCCAAAGTCAAGGGGCGGAAGCAATCAAACCCTACGAATACTCACAGCCTTTCAGTTCGCACATACAAACAGCCTTGGGTCAGGGCATTCGCCTGCACCAGCCGAGGCAGAGAGTGGCAAGCAACCCCTCCCGGAAGTAAAGCCGGCCGCCCCCACAATGGAGACGGCCGGCCTCTGCAAGCTCAGTTATCTACTCAGTCACTCAATTGGCTGCTAAGCCGTTAGCAGGCTAGGCCTCTTCGCCGCACTTTGCCAGCAGCCTGCTCCAACGAGTGTCTATGTCCTCCTGGATTTCCTTGAGGATCTCGGCATTCTCTGGCTTGAAGAGGTGTCGGAACCTGCCCTGTCTCTTGAGCCAGTCCTCTACCGGCTTCTTCTCCTTAGGCCTGTAGGTGAGCTTGTACTCCCCATTCTCGACCTCGTACAGTGGCCAGAAGCACGTATCAACGGCCAGCTTAGCCAGTTCGATTGATTGGTCAGAAGGATACTTCCATCCCAATACGCACGGCTGGATAATGTTCATGAAAGCCGGGCCTTCAACAGCCAGGGCCTTCTTGACCTTGGTCACCAGGTCATTCCAATTGCTTGGAGAAGCCTGGGCCACATAGGGGATCTCATGCGCAACCATCACTGCGCTGAGGTCCTTGCGATACTGCTTCTTGCCGTATGACTCAGTGCCTGCAGGGCTAGTGGTGGTGTTAGCGCCCCTCGGGGTCGCGCTCGACCGCTGAATGCCCGTGTTCATGTAGGCCTGGTTGTCATAGCAGATGTATAGCATGTTATGCCCACGTTCCATAGCTCCCGAAAGTGCCTGGAAACCAATGTCATATGTTCCTCCGTCACCGCCGAAGGCTATGAAATCGATCTTCTTGTCTAGTTTGCCCTGGCGTGAGAGGGACTTGTAGGCTGCCTCGACGCCGCTGAGAGTGGAAGCAGCATTCTCGAATGCATTATGGATGAATGGAACCTTCCACGCCGTATACGGGTAGATAGTCGTGCATACTTCCATGCACCCTGTGGCGCATGCAACAACCACAGGATTCTCTGCCGCCAGAAGCGCCTGTTTTATGATGATCGGAAATCCGCAACCCGCACAAGCACGGTGGCCTGACGAAATCAGGATCTCCTTGTTCGACAGCTCTTTTAAAGTCGCCATGTGCACACCCCCTACTCTCTAATGCCCAGGTAGGTGAGAGGATTCTCTACCTGCCCGGTCTCGGCGATCTTTGCGAGGTCGGCATAGGCCGTCTTGACATGATCAGGAGTCACATCGCGGCCGCCGATCCCGTAGATGTAGTTGACGATCTTTGGACCGTTATCAACGTCATACAGAGCGGAGCGCACATCGACGAATACCGGGCCACCCACGGCATTGAATGAGTCAGACCTGTCCATCACGGCCACAGCCTTGACATGTTTCAGGGCATCAGCAATCTCCTCCGCGGGGAATGGTCGGAACACCCTGATCTTGAGCATTCCGGCACGGACTCCCTTTGCCCTCAACTGGTCCACGGCAACCTTAGCAGTGCCAGCAGTGGATCCCAATACGACGATAGCTATGTCAGCGTCATCCAGCTTGTACTCTTCAAACAGACCATACTTGCGGCCAGTCAGCTTCGCATACTCGCTGGCAACATCCAGAATTACAGGCTTGGCGTTGCGCATTGCTTCTGCCTGCTGCCTCTTGTGCTCGAAGTTCCAGTCCTGCAGGTCGACAGGCCCAAGCGTAACCGGGTTGTCTACATCGAGCAGAGGATTCTCCGGGACATACTTCCCTATGAACTCCCGCACCTTCTCATCCTCGAGTATCTCCATGACTTCCATGGCATGGCTGATGATGAAGCCATCCATTGTCACCATTACCGGAAGCTTCACATCGGGGTTCTCAGCGATTCTAGGGGCCTGAACAGCGTTGTCGTATGCCTCCTGCGCGTTCTCCGAGAAAAGCTGAATCCATCCGGAATCTCTGGCTCCCATGGTGTCGCTATGGTCGCAGTGGATGTTCAGCGGCCCCGAAAGCGCCCTATTAACAACGGGCATGACTATCGGCAGCCTCATGCCGGCTGCGATATATACAATCTCCCACATGAACGCAAGTCCATTTGCTGACGTAGCAGTCATGGATCGCGCCCCGGCTGAAGCGGCTCCCACTGTAGCGCTCATCGCAGAGTGTTCACTTTCTACCGTCACAAACTCTGTATCCACCTTGCCATTAGCGACGAAGCTGGAGAAGATCTGTACTATCTCGGTTTGTGGCGTAATCGGATATGCCGCGACTACGTCTGGGTTGATCTGGCGCATCGCCTCTGCGACCGCCTCGTTGCCTGTTTTTCCAACCCTTATGCTCATGAAATACTCCTCCTTCCTTCTTCGTCTAGGCCTCTTCGTCCAAGACCATCTTGAGTGCCTTGTTTCCACGCTTGCCCGGGCATTCAGTGGCACAAATGCCGCAGCCCTTGCAGTAAGCGTAGTCTATGCCCTTGAATTTCCCGTCCTCCACCAGAATCGCCTGATCAGGACAGTAAATCCAGCAGAATAGGCAGTTGATGCAGTTTTCAGGTATGTGAACAGGGCGGTAGGTCCTCCATCCCCCCGTCTCATACTTCGCAGCAGATCCAGGCTCTAGAATCCTCCCGGCCTTCGGCACATCCTTCCAGCCAGCATCTTTCGGAACTGACATTAAGAAGCCACCTCCCGATAGGCTCGCTTAATAGCCTCCATGTTCTTGTCAACCACCTCAGGGCGCAGCTTCTTGGACAGTTTGATCTGAGTGTCCTTGAGCAACTCATCGAGCTCTAGAAGCCCCGTTGCCGCAACGAGGGCACCGATCATTGGGGTGTTCGGGATGTTGCGACCTATGGTATCCATTGATACCTGGGTCGCATCGAGGGTGTATACCTTCGCCCCGCTGCCTTCAAGATCGAGTGTCTTGCGCATCTCGCTCGCTGAAAGCGGCGTGTTGATAAGGTAGATGCCGTCGTCAGGGACCCCAGCCTTAACGTCGCCTACTGTGAGCAATGTTGGGTCTAGAACTATGACGATGTCTGGCTCTTCTACATGGTGGTGGACTGTGATTGGTTCATCGCTGATTCTGTTGTAAGCTTTCATGGGCGCGCCCATTCGCTCCGGACCATACTCAGGAAACGCCTGGGCATACTTGCCCGTAGAAATAGCTGCCTCAGCCAGTACAAGTGCAGCCGTCTTCGCTCCCTGTCCGGCACGTCCATGCCAGCGAATCTCTAGAAGATTGGCCATAACCTTCCTCCTCCTATCGTGTGTTTCTCCATACATAGCTGGCCAGGGTAAATTGAGCACAGCGTGTATAGGCTATATGAATCATGCCGCGGTTACCCGCGGCACAAGTGATTCGCGAGTAAGTTTCACTGCAGGCTGCGTGTCAACCTAACTCAGCCCTAATATCAGGATACAGCGGGAACCTGGATACTACGTCGGCTACGCCCTTCCTCACCTCATCAAGAGCCTCTTCTGAATCCATATTCCTGAGGGTCTTGTCGATCAGCAAGGCGATCTCTCGCATCTCAGGTTCTTTCATGCCCCGAGTGGTAACAGCCGGCGTGCCGATCCTGACTCCGCTGGTGACCATCGGCTTCTCAGGATCAAACGGAACCGTGTTCTTGTTGACCGTGATGCCGACCTCGTCAAGCGCCTCTTCGGCGGCTCTTCCAGTAATCCCTGTCCCACGCAGGTCCATAAGGACTAGATGGTTGTCGGTCCCGCCTGATACCAAACGCCATCCGAGCCCGATCAGTGCATCTGCGAGAGCCCGGGCATTTATAATTATACCACGTTGGTACCGGGCAAACTCAGGTTTTAAGGCCTCCGAAAATGCAACGGCTTTGGCAGCTATTACATGCATAAGCGGTCCTCCCTGCGTACCAGGGAAAACTGCAGAATCTATCTTCTTAGCCCACTCAGACTTGGACAAGATCATTCCCCCACGGGGTCCGCGAAGGGTTTTGTGTGTAGTAGTTGTGACGAAATCAGCATACTCCACCGGATTAGGATGCAAGCCTACTGCCACCAGACCTGCAATGTGGGCCATATCAACCATCAAGAGCGCATCTACGCTGCTGGCAATCTCATGTATCCTGCCAAAATCTATGATCCTAGGGTATGCACTGGCGCCTGCCACAATCATCTTGGGCCGATGTTTCTTGGCAAGCTCCTCCATGGCATCATAATCAATGACCTGTGTATCTTTTCTAACTCCGTAGGGAATGAAGTTGAAGTACTTGCCCGATATGTTCAGGTGCATCCCATGAGTCAGATGTCCCCCGTGGGTCAGGTTCATCCCAAGCACAGTGTCGCCTGGCTGGAGCGATGCAAAATAGACTGCCATGTTCGCCTGCGCCCCCGAGTGCGGCTGAACATTCGCATGCTCTGCCCCAAACAGCTTCTTCGCACGTTCGATGGCAAGAGCCTCTACAACGTCTACGTACTCGCACCCGCCGTAGTATCTCCGACCCGGGTAACCCTCTGCATACTTGTTAGTCAACGGCGAACCCATCGCCTCAAGCACCGCTTCGCTGACGAAGTTCTCAGACGCAATTAGCTCTATCTTCTCATGCTGCCTTCGAATCTCGTTGCTTATCGCTTCTGCTACTTCGGGATCCTCGCGCCTAACATTATCGTACATGCAATTACCCCCGCCTTCGCAAATTCCGCTCGCCGGTCTGCGGGTAGCCCATCCGGGTTCCAATCCATACAAATCCGCATACCACTGTCGGTACTACCAGCCTCTATCCTGCAGCTTCTCCTCATCTGCCATGGACGAGACGTCTATCCCCTTCATGGCATCACCCAGACCCTTTGAGATCCTGGCAAGCATCTCAGGGTCCTTGTAGTTTGCAACTGCCTGAACAACAGCCTCGGCCATAGCGGTCGGATCATCCGATTTGAAGATGCCTGATCCAACGAAAACGCCATCCGCCCCAAGCTGCATCATGAGGGCGGCATCTGCAGGAGTTGCCACGCCGCC
>DMOT01000324.1 GCA_003456765.1 Bacillota bacterium | reverse complement strand
GGTTGAGGCGCGCCTCAACCACCTCAGCAAGGAGGGCTTCTGTGGCATTATCGCCCGCCTCGATCAGAACCGGCACCGGAAGGGGATGCCTGTGATGGCGGGCTGATATCTTGAAACCAGGCAAAGCGCCCGCCCTTATTCTTGCCATGTGCCCCAAAGACGGCGTAGCAGTCAGCACGGCTGTGCGACCCCCGGGAGCCAGGGCCCTGCTGACAGAGGCTGCAAGTGCTTCAGAGCCATAGTAGGGAAATGCATCTGCCTCGTCAATGATGGCCAGATCAAACACGCTGTAGAAACGCATAGCCTGATGAGTTGTGAGGAGCGTGATGTCAGCTCCGAAGTCCCGCTCTGAAGATCCTCCATAGAATACGCCACATCGAGCGGCGGGAAACGCAGACTGTATCCTTGGAGACAGTTCCGCAACAACATCCCGCCTTGGAGCCGCATACATGACACGCTTTCCGGCGGCAAGGGCATAGTGAATAACGCCGTACGACACTTCCGTCTTTCCAGCGCCGCATACCGCCCACACGATCGCCTCTTTAGACTCGCCTGATTCATACCAGTCGACCAGTGATTCTGAGGCCTCAGCCTGGGCAGGGGTGAGGGTGTGAGGCATTACCAGGCTTGCTCTATCTGCGACTGCACCAACTGCCGCACTGCTCGCATATGGCGGATTAACGAGGTAAATGGGCATGCACTCCCTCACCAATCCCATGCTCCTGCATTCGGAGCAAATAGCGCACACATCCCTGCCACATATTGCACATGGCAGCTCTAGAAACGGGCCCCGGGAACCGCATCTGTTGCATATGCGCCCACCGATATCGGTTATGCCCACCCCTGGAAGAATAGCGGCGTTGCCCTCCAGGGCCATAACAGCAAGAAGATGCTCAGCCCGGTCCAAGCTAGAGAGGCCCGCATCCGCCAAAGCACGCCTGGCTTCCTCGTCGAGGAGCGCGCGGCCTCCCAAAATCCGCATGCATTCCTTCATGATCTCAGGGGGCGGCAACTTCGGCACGAGATCAGCCGGGTTGAGTGAAGAACCCTCGATATACACGGGCCTTGGAAGAAGCGCGGCTCTGCCTATGCCCAGAGCCGACAAGACCGACCTCACCACTCGGCGCCCGCTCCTCACTGCAGCCTTGTAAGACGAATCTGTACGGCACGCAACATTCAACTCGCGCGCAACAAGCTCGGCGATGGCTACAGGAAGAGGTGCTGTAAGGACGGCCAGGTCAGTCGGGGATCTTGCATTCAGAAACATCCATTCGAATTCGGGCGAGCGCCCAAACCCGGCTCGAACCCGAGAATCGGAGAATACCAGGTAAGAATGGAACATGGCGCCGGCACACTCCCGCAAACAATGGTGTATTCCCGGTTCTCCGGAGACAGATGGTTTCCTTCAAAAAACATGAAAAATCATCCGGGTTAGCACCATTTACTGCCGGAACGATTGGGGTCAGTATGTAGCGCCCGCCAGCTCACGAAGCCTCTCGGCCAGCATGGTTCTTCTCTTTAAGAGAGATGCATTCCTTATGCCGATGGCCAGAGCCCTCTTCGTTCCGACGAGAACAACCACTTCCCGGGCCCTGGTGACCGCAGTGTAGATCAGGTTCCGCTGCAGCATCACGTAGTGCTGAGTAGTGACGGGAACAACTACCGCCGGATACTCACTTCCCTGGCTCTTATGGACTGACACGCAATACGAGAGAACCAGTTCATCCAGCTCGTCCTGGAGGTATGTGACATCCCGGTCGTATTCAGCTTCAGGATACCTGACTACGACCTCGCCTTCCTCGGGATCGATTCGGACTATCAAGCCCATGTCGCCATTGAAGACTCTGCGTTCGTAGTTGTTGCGGATCTGCATCACCTTGTCACCACGCCGGAAGAGCGTAGCCCCATACTTCAGCTCCGAGACGCCCTGCCTCGGCGGGTTGAGTGCATCCCGCAGCATCATGTTGAGGCTGTCGACACCTGTCACAGTCCGCCGCATTGGCGACAGGACCTGTATGTCATGGATTGGGCTGCACTTGAGATACCTGGGCAGCCTGGATTTGACTGTGTGGACTACAGCTTCAGCCACTTTCTCAGGATCTTCCTCGTTGATGAAGAAGAAGTCGCGGGCGCCTCTGAGATGGGGGAATTCACCTCTATTAATACGATGTGCGTTGGAAACGATCATGCTTCCTGGAGCCTGTCTGAACACTTCATCAAGAACGACAGTCTCCACCGCTCCGGAATCAATTATGTCGCGCAACACGTTTCCCGGACCCACTGAAGGCAGCTGGTCCACATCCCCTACAAGAACAAGCCTGGTCCCGGGCTTCACAGCCTTCAGCATGTTGTGCATGAGCAGAATATCTACCATTGACATCTCATCCACTACAAGCACATCGCATTCCAGGGGGCTCGAAACTCCGCGTGCGAAGCGCCACCCCTCCTCGCCCGGTTCAAACTCAAGCAGCCTGTGTATGGTCTTTGCACTCCTGCCGCTTGCCTCCGACAGCCTCTTTGCAGCTCTTCCTGTGGGCGCTGCCAGCAACACACGCAATCCCCTGGCCTCGAAAAGGTCTATCATCAGTTTCAGAGTAGTGGTCTTTCCGGTTCCCGGGCCCCCGGTAAGAACCATAACCCCGCACTGAAAGGCGCGGACAATCGCGTTTCTCTGTTGTGCCCCCAGGGACAAGCCGGTGTGAGCCTGGGCTTTGTCCAATTCCTCTTGCGACAGAGACTCAAGCTGCCACATCCTGCCATGGTTCAATTCATACAGACGCTGCGCAACGCCGCGCTCCGAATGGTAGAAAGGGCCAAGCCATACCGACGATTCGCCTTCACGGAATATGTCGCCGGAGCGCTGCAGTCTCACAAGGCCCTCCTTTACAAGGTCTTCAGAGACGTCAAGCTCATGAGCTACCTCGCCGACAACATCCTCAGCCTCGGAATAGCAATGGCCATCATCTGAGGCTTTGGCCATCCAGTACTTGATTCCCGAATCAACGCGATATGGAGAATCCTTATCAACCCCTACCTCGCGCGCTATCTTGTCGGCGGTCTTGAACCCAATCCCGTAGATCTCATCAGCCAGCTGATATGGGTTTTGGCTCACAACAGCGACAGCATCATCCCCATAGCGTTTGTATATCTTCACGGCGTAGGTTGGGCTGACTCCGTGCGACTGAAGGAAAACCATCACTTTCTGAATAGACTTGTGCTCCTGAGCTGCCCTGGCAATCTGGCTTGCGCGTTTCGGGCCAATTCCCGGCACCTCCAGAAGAGCTTCCGGACGGGATTCTATGACTTCCAGAGTATCCATCTTGAAATGCTGGACAATCCTCTTGGCAGTTACAGGCCCGATTCCTCGGATCAGTCCGGAACCTAGGTATCTTTCTATGCCTTTAAGGGTTGCGGGGGCCACTATTTCCATCTGCTCCACCTTGAACTGCCGCCCGTACGATCTGTGAACAACCCAGCTACCCGTCAATCGGACCGCCTGTCCGGGAGTGGCTGAGCTGAACGGGCCCACAGCCGTCACTATCCCGTCATCGGTCTTGATGCGGGCCACCGTATAGAGAGTCTCTTCATCGCGAAAGGTGACTCTATCGATGACTCCCTCTACAAGATCCAGTTTGAATCACCCCATCATGGCTCGAATATCAGCACTGGGGAGCTTGTGCGCTCCCCAGAAAACCTCGATATTGCAGACGCATGAACTACATGCGTTTGCGCACTTCTTCAACCATGTCCAGCGCTTCCCAGGGCAGGTCAAGATCGGGCCTTCCGAAATGCCCATATGCGGAAACCTGCCTGTAAATGGGGCGCCGCAGGTCGAACTTGCGTATTATTGCCTCAGGCCGAAGGTCGAACACCTCACGCACAATCTCGGTCACACGCCCATCTGAAAGAACGCCAGTCCCGAAAGTGTCTACAGAAATTGATACAGGCCGGGCAACCCCTATTGCATAGGCGACCTGGACCTCACATCTATCCGCGATTCCCGCCGCAACCAAGTTCTTGGCCACATGCCTCGCGGCGTAGGCCGCTGAGCGGTCTACTTTCGTGGGGTCCTTTCCCGACAGAGCTCCTCCCCCATGCCTCGCCATGCCTCCATAGGTGTCAACGATCAGCTTCCTTCCGGTAAGGCCGGAGTCAGCAGAGGGTCCGCCCTTCTCGAACCGCCCGGTGGGATTGACAAGTATTCGGGTATCAGCGTCCATAAGATCTTCAGGGACTGTCGGCTTTATGACGTATTCTATGATTTCGGAGGCCAAGGTCTCTTGAGCAACCTTGTCATCATGCTGGGCCGAGACTATAATCGTGTCGACCCGAACCGGCTTATCTCCCTCATACTCCACTGTAACCTGTGTTTTTCCATCAGGCCTGAGATAGTCGACTACACCCGTCTTTCTAATCCTTGCAACCTGTTTGGCAAGTCTGTGCGACAGGGTTATGGGAAGCGGCATGAGCTCAGGAGTCTCGCGCGATGCATAGCCGAAGATCATACCCTGATCGCCGGCACCTATTAGGTCGTACTCATTCGCATGCGATACCTCACACCCGCATGCGCTGCGCACCTCGAGCGCTCTGTCAACGCCGAGGCTAATGTCAGGTGATTGCTGGCCTATCGATGTGATGACCGCACACGTATCTGCGTCAAATCCAAACTTCGCCCTGGTGTATCCGATCTCCCGAATGGTTTCCCGGGCAACCTCAGATATTTCAACATAGCAGCGGCAAGTTATCTCTCCCATTACCAACACAAGGCCTGTGGTCGCGCATACTTCGCACGCCACTCTCGCATAGGGATCCTTCTCAAGGATAGCATCGAGAACAGCATCTGCTATCTGGTCACAAACCTTGTCAGGATGTCCTTCAGTAACTGATTCTGATGTAAACAGACGTTTCTCCATCACCGGCAAACCCTCCAACATTGCTGCCCAGTCAGATAGTGCAAGCACCGACTGGTCTTACAACATATTACCATACTCCAGCCTGATATGGAAACCGCGCCTTGCCCCAGATTGTAAGGCGGCAGTTCAAAGGCTGGAGCTCCAGGCTGCATGTTTCAGCACAGGAACCCCAGCCCAATTCTGTTATCCTATCGCAGAGCTACTTCTTGGTTACAGGCGCAGGCGCGGCTAAGCCCAGCACCTTAGCTGTCTGCATCACACAGAAAAAACACTCTACACCCTGGGC
>DMOT01000325.1:2657-2827 GCA_003456765.1 Bacillota bacterium | reverse complement strand
GCTGAGGGGACTGCTGATGCAGGAACCATATATTAGTTGGCCGGAAGCTGCATGGCTGATAATGCAGTATACAATCTGTGCAAACTACCTTTTTGTCCCACAGATGCTCTATCTGATGGCGGGGCGGTCCAGTTGGATCGTGCCGCTCATAGCCGTAGTTCCAGCCATGG
>DMOT01000325.1:0-2525 GCA_003456765.1 Bacillota bacterium | reverse complement strand
AAGGCCCTCGGGGTTACCATAGGTCTACTGTATTGCCTGTTCTGGATGGGTGGCGCAGCCATAAACACTATGCTGTTCGCTCATTATGTTTCTGCAACGCTCCTTGGATTCACCCCCCTTGCAGTACACGCACTGATCAACGCTGCACTTGCTGTTATGGTGACATTGTATGGTCTTAAGGCTTTGGTCAGGTTTACTGACGCTCTCCTTTTGCCGATTGGACTCTTCTTGGCTTTTGTCTGGATCGGGGCTATCCTCAACGGGAGACTTGATTTCTCGTATTTGCGTCCTTTCCGCATTGCTGAACTCTCTGAAGAACCGCTCAACCTTGTAATGGCTGCCATTTCCTTATACCATGGCTACTTCGTCATCCTGATCGCGGGACCCGCGCTTAACCCGCCTGGGCGAAGCGCGTTCAGTGCTGCATCAATAGGCACCCTTCTGGCAGTCCCGGCTTTTGTCGGCTTCGTGGCCTATCCCGTTGCCCTGTTTGGCTGGCCTTTGGCAGCGGATTTCACTTATCCGGCTGGCTCGTTCATGGAGATGCTGGCTCCCGAAGTTCCAAACTTCCCAATCCGGCGCTTTGATTTCATCCTGACCATGTTTTTTCGTTTCATCATGGTTATCGCGTCTGTCACGTACTTTTACAGTGCGGCACAGACGTTGAGCGATCTTGCATCGCCTAAAGCGGAGAGGATACATCCGGCTCTCACTCTGGCGATGGGAGCCTTGATTGCCGTGTCTTATCTCCTCCTGACAGATCTACACTCTGTGTTGATGTTTGCGCGCGTTTGGCTTGCCATCGGTACTGTGCTGACTCTTGCTACGATTGCTCTCGCTGTATGGGGAGCACTGGCTGCGGCGCGGGGAGAAGGTGGTTGCTGAATTGGGCTGGAGTAGAACCTTCGTCACTTTCTGTGCCGCCGTGTTCTGCGTCGCCTTGATGTTTTTTGCATCAGGATGCTGGGATTCAATCAATATCGAATCTCGAGGCTTTGTGGTGGCTCTTGGCCTGGAACCGGTCAAGGACAGAGACGACAAGGATATCTCCGTTACAATCATGATGCCGCCCACCCGAGCGGCAGGAGGGAGAGCAGGAGGGGGCCAGGGAGAGGAAGGGCAAGGCGGCGCTGAATGGGGCCCACAAAAAGCATTTGTGGTTGAGGAGAAGGGACTATTCCTGGAAGATGCAGTCGAGGAGATGCGCAGCAAGGTTGGAGGGATCATTGACTTTTCGGCCCTCGAGTTCCTTGTGATAGGGAATGGTCTTGGTCCTGATGACCTGTGGAGGTCATTGAACACGGTCTTATTCTTTCGCCACATACCCCTTGCAAGCCTTGTGCTCGCGACAGAGGAAGACGTGGGCAAACTCATGCGGTTGTCTCCCGCAAGTGGAAAGACATTTTCAGAAGTCCTCAGTGGATTGCAGGCACAGAGCAGGCAGGGTTTGGGCAATGTCTACTTCCCCATGACTTGGAAGGTGATGTCCATTATCAGAAATGAGGCTGGCGACATCGTCCTTCCACTGATGGGCCTCACTGAAAAGGGGGACGGTCTCGAGGCCATTGGAACAGCTGTGTATGATGGCGCAAGGCGCGCGGGAAGACTTGGCCCTACAGATTCGATGTTGCTGTACGGTATAGCCTGGCGCAAACACTTGGGCGGCACATACATCATGCGCCATGCGGGACGAGAGTTCAGCGTAAGGATCATAAGCATGAAGACCAAGGTAAGTGTGACAGGAACGAATGTAGGTGGGATGCCTCGCATCGGCGTCAAGCTTTCTGTTGCCGCTCGACTTCTGGATTCAGGCGGATACCGAGTTTCGATTGCCGATCGCAGCCAATTGAACGAACTGAAAGCCGCGGCTGAGCGCGATCTAGAGAACAGGCTGAGGGAGATTCTGGTCAAGCTCAAGGAATGGAACTCCGATGCAATGAGGCTCTACCATGCCCTAAGGCCCAAGATGCCCAGCATCTCCTACGATGAATTCAAACGCATGTATCCGGAACTGGAGGTTGATTTCGAAGTCTCGATGGACTTACGTCGCGCTGGATTGCTTAGGTAAGTCAGGCCCGGCGTTGTATGCTTGAGGCGGGGACCAGGGTTAATGCAGGAGAGATGAGCAACGCAAGAGCCGGGCCATGCAGCTAAATGAGGCTTGACGGCCAAACTTTTCCATGATATACTTTGCTCGTTCGATTATCCCAATCATGACATCAGAAAGGAGGCCGAACCGATGACGAAGATCGAAATGATCATCACCGTACGTTTCGGAGATGGAATCGGTGTTGTTTCAGGGGTTACTATGCCCAATTATGTCCATATCGGCTCGGCTCGTCTGAGGTTGGGGTAATGCGTTGCTGACACGCATTTTACAGGCCGCGGGCGTGCACAAGCCCGCGGCCTTTTAGCATTCAATCCTCTATTTAACGCTGCCGCGTTGCCTGTCGCACGTCGCTAGTCTGTCTACCCTCTGGCCAGGTCAGCATTTTGAGGAGGTCATTGACGTGACTGCAGCGATT
>DMOT01000043.1 GCA_003456765.1 Bacillota bacterium | reverse complement strand
GGAGATGGCTCGGGTACGATCGGTCCTCAGCGAAGCCAAGAGGAACGACTGCTATATCATACTGGTCCATATTGGCGGCGCTGCAAGGCGCGGTGGCTCATCCGACCAGATGAGCAGATTAGTTGCGCCCTACGCTCACCAAATAATTGTCCTGAGCGATAGCGATGAGGACGCGTTCTTCACCAAGCTCGGCGCGGAGGGGAAGATCGCAATCACTTCCGTGGAGGGACGAACGCAGGTTGGTCCCGAAATATACAAGTTGCTGGGTGAAGACTAGACGATTCCAGTGGCGAAACAGGCTGCTGGATTTTTGGGGGTTCTCCGCATGGATCAACGCAGACACTTCAAGGTAACAGATGGGGTTGACCGCAGGTTAAGGGCGATGGCCGTATTGGGCGTAATGGCCGCGATCATCATGCTCCCAGCATATGGTCTTACCAGTGCAGCTGAAATGCCGGACTCCGGTGATCCTTTGTCATTGCACGACGTTCGTCCTGGAGATGGAGTAACGCGTATCGGATGCATATCCGATTACCATGTGTCACTCTGCCTGACCCCTGTTGACACCAGAGTCTACTACCTTGAAAGTCACAAGCCTGGCCCAACGGCGTTGATCCTCGGAGGCACCCATGCAAATGAGATTGCAGGAATAATGGCTGCCACTCTCATTGTCGCGAACGCCGTAGTTACTGCCGGCAGAGTCATAGTTGTTCCATATGCCAACAACTCGGCTGCAAGCCAGAAGGATTCAAGGGGGGGCGGACCGGAGCGGTTCTATATAGAGACGCCGTCCGGCGTGCGCGAATTCAGGTATGGCGATCGGCGCACGAGCATCGTGCACCAAGGAAGTGACCCCATGAGATACCTGCACCATCCGTCCCGAAAGGTGTTGAGCAGCAATTCAGCTCGTGATCTCAACAGGGTTTACCCAGGAAGGCTAAGTGGCAACCTCACGGAGATGCTTGCCTGGGCCTGCATTCAGCTTATCAAGACTGAGGAAGTGGACATAGCCATAGATCTGCATGAGGCCGGACCTGGATCCAGACTGGCAGACACGATTATAGCGAACCCCAAGAACCTTGAACATGCAGTGATTGCTGTCTTAGATGCGAACCTCGAAGGATGTGACATGAATGTAGAGGAGTCTGCACATGGCGTGCCTGGGATGTCACACCGTGAATGGGGAGATGCGACTCAAGCCGCTTCTTACCTCATTGAGACTCCCAACCCGGGTCAGGATAGCGGGACTGTCAACGCCGATGTGGTGTCAGATCCTGCCAACCCGCTCGCAGCTCGGGTGGGCACGCATCTGGCGGCCATTGAGGCAATTTTCAGTGCCCACGAATTCGTGGATGGGAGCCGCCCTGAGTGGACAGGCCTTCCAACGCGCGAGTCCCTACTTCGGGATGGACTGGGCTCGCACCTGAGGTAGAACCACCGGCGATAAGGGCACAACTTCCTCATTCCGCCGAATTTGGTATACTACATTTGTGCCCCCCTCCGCACCGGATTTGTGGAGTATCGCGGAAAATCCGTGAATTGAGAGAATGCAATGGTTGCCCGGTCTGGGCAGGGACGGGGGGACCAGGTTTGGCCATTGGCGGTGAGACGAATGGACTTACACCTAGGCCCCGGGGAGTCACTGCGAACTGAATATGCTTTGTCGCCCCGCCGATACAGGTCATTGGAGTTCCTGTATTCAGCAGGGTTTTTTTTGCTTTCAGTGGCTGTGCCTCTGATTGCCAACCCTATCGATATGGGGATCATAGAGCTGATCTGGAACGCGCTGGACGAGGGCCAGATTGGTTCTCTTCTCGATGCCGGCATAAGGCTTGCCCTCATGAACACTGTGCAAGATCTTCCTATCTACCTTGGAGCGCTTTCCCTCGCGGAAGTGCTGGCCCGCCGCTATAAGGACAAGCCCCAGGTGTTGTATTATGCAGTTCCAATAGCAACTGTCCCTTTAGTGTACTGGATTGTCTACCGGGTGCACGGAGTTGCATACGACTTCACAATGCCCGCCATCCTCGGCATCGCCGGAGTCGCATATGTGTTGCGGTTGGGTAGTGCTTCTCCAATAAAGCAGAAATGGAAATCGTTGTGGATTGTCACGCTTCTCCTATCGGGATTCCAGTGGTTGAGCATTTCGCCAGCCCTGACCGCCTTGGGATTTGGGCACGGAGATGTGTCTCTGGATCTAAAGGTGGCTGCGAGTGTACTTGATGCCGAGCCTCTGCTCAACACGCTAAGCTTCATGGGAGCATCAATGATGGTAATCTCCGGGCTGATTACGTCCAAATTCATGATCGATTATCAAGCCCATATCAGGCTTGTGCAGGAGGAGAAGCGGCGGTCTCTTCAGCTGGAGAGGATGCGGTCAGAGGCTATGCAGGCCCGCACTTACCGGGAACTGCAGGTTCTGGTCCACGATCTCAGGACTCCGCTAACGACCATTCAGGGACTGGCGTCAGCTATGTCTGGGTTTTCGGTCAGTTCCGTGGATGCGAGAGTTCATGCCCAGGCTATTTCAGAAGCCGCTGACAGGATGGA
>DMOT01000275.1 GCA_003456765.1 Bacillota bacterium | reverse complement strand
TAATCCGGATTGACAGTCCCTGACGACTCTGTGAACTGGCCGGAACTGCAGACTCAGGCGAGCTTTCAAATGTGCCCTCCGCTTCTGCAATCGGCATTCCGTCCACCGGGGGCGGGTAGAGGTCTCCCCGATGTTCTAGAATATCGTCAGACTGAGGAGGATCATCCGGAAAACACGCATCTGCTGGCAGGGGAATGCCGTCAAAGAGAAGTCTCCAGGTTTGTGCGTCCACAATGCCGGTCTCCGGCAGACCTACACTAGCCTGGAATTGCTTCACTGCGAGCTCAGTTCGGATCCCGAATATGTTGTCGACCTCGCCCAGAGGGAAACCTTTGAAGGCTAGTTGCTCTTGGAGATTGCCTACGGGTATGGCTACCATCCCTCGCATCAGCACGAGGGGCTTACGTTCAGACAACTTGGATCACCGCCTATCGCGCTTCTGGAGTATTATACGCACAATGCACAGATCGGTTGAAGGATTCCTGTGCCCGTTGTTGAATATCAGGAGAAAGCAGGTGGGCACCTATGCCACCGATTAATATAAAGGGAGGTTAAGCTATGGCTGGCGTTACGTTAGAAAATGTAACCAAGAAATTTGGAAACGTAGTGGCAGTAAACGATGCGAACCTGGAGATCAAGGACAAGGAGTTCCTGGTGTTGGTTGGGCCTTCTGGATGCGGGAAGTCGACCACTCTCCGGATGGTGGCAGGACTCGAAGAGATAACGTCGGGAGATATCTACATCGGAGATGTTCTTGTCAATGATATCCCTCCAAAAGACCGAGATATCGCAATGGTATTCCAGAACTACGCACTCTATCCCCACATGGACGTATACAACAACATGGCTTTTGGCCTGAAACTTCGCAAGTTTCCCAAGGAGGAGATTGATGCAAGGGTCAAGGATGCCGCCAGGATTCTCGGAATAGAGAATCTTCTGGATCGCAAGCCGAAGGCGCTCTCGGGAGGCCAGAGGCAGCGCGTGGCAGTCGGGCGTGCTATTGTCCGTGAACCCAAGGTGTTCTTGATGGACGAACCATTGTCCAACCTCGACGCGAAGTTGAGGGTTCAGATGAGGTCAGAGTTGTCGAAGCTCCATAACAGGCTGCAAACGACGATCATCTATGTGACGCACGACCAGACTGAGGCCATGACCATGGGCGACCGAATAGTAGTCATGAAGGATGGCTTCATCAAACAGGTCGGCGCTCCGCTCGACATATACCAGTATCCTGACAACATGTTCGTTGCAGGCTTCATCGGAAGCCCTGCGATGAACTTCGTCCCCGGCGTGTTGCGCAAGGAAGGCGACGACTACGTCATGGATTGCGAGAGCTTCAGAATAAGGGTGCCGGAGAAGAGGTTCAAGGATATCGGCAAGTATGTCGACGAGAGAATGGTCCTCGGCATTCGTCCGGAGAATATCCAGGATGCCGATTTTGTGGAGGATGCTCCGGCTGACAGAGTCGTAAAATGCATGGTGGATGTGGTTGAGCCGATGGGCGCTGAGGCTTACCTGTACCTGGCGACAGGGCCTCATTCCTTTGTTGCAAGGGTCAACCCTCGAACAGCGGCACGGGATGGCGAACCCCACACAGTGGTGCTGAACATGGAAGAGTGCCATCTCTTCGATGCGAAGACCGAAAACGCCCTCCTTGTCAGATAGGAATAGGGATGATAATGCCGGGGCCGTTATCTGGCCCCGGCATGCTACTGTACGTCTCAGTAATTGACAGGTGGAGGAGCACGAAGTGGATAATATCACGAATCCCCATACAGGCCATTTTATCGGTGTGGATCTGGGCGGCACCAAGATCGATTCAATACTGGTGGATCAGAACAATGTTCCGCTGGACAATGTGGAGATGCTGACATGTCCTGAAGAGGGAAAGGATGCGGTAATTGAGAGGATTATCGCATCCATCAATAAGCTCGCAGCCGGACTGCCTCGTGGAGTTGATGATGTTAGGGCCATAGGCATAGGATCTCCGGGGCCTCTCAACAAAGAAAAAGGCACTGTAGTGGACGCACCCAACCTCAGGTGGAAAGATGTCCCGGTGACATCGGTCGTTCGTGCCGCTACGGGCCTTCCGGTATACCTTGAAAACGACGCCAATGTAGCTGCTCTGGCTGAAAACCGCATGGGCGCGGGCCGCGGGACGAAGAACATGGTCTATGTGACTGTAAGCACAGGCATTGGCAGCGGGCTTATGCTCGACGGCAGACTGTACTCTGGAACTACTGGAGCCGCAGGCGAACTCGGGCACGTTACCGTGGTTCCTGACGGCCCCATGTGCGGGTGCGGCAACCGAGGATGCCTGGAATCCCTGGCATCGGGCACTGCTATCGCTAGGCGGGCGAAAGAAGTGGCCAGTCGGGCCGCTGGCGCCGGAATCCTGGCAGCGGCTGAGGGCAAGATCGAGAAGATTGATGCGGTTCTTGTGTCCTGCTGTGCTGAGGCTGGAGATCCCATGGCAATTGCCATATTGCGCAACGCTTTCGAATATCTTGGGATTGCAGTCGCAAACATCGTGAACTTGCTCAATGTAGAGATGGTGGTTATCGGGGGAGGCGTATCCAACATCGGCGACGTGCTCTTCGATACAGTTAGGCGGGCGGTAGATTTGCGTGCCTTCCCCTTCATGGCAAAGGATGCAAAGATCGTTCCAGCCGCCCTGGGAGTGGATGCGGGGATGTTGGGCGCAGCCTGCTACGCCATGGAACGGTGGTCGGAGGATTACGCCTAGCGCTGTGGGACATGATTATTCGGGGGGAAGACAGTGAAAAGAGTGTGCCTGGCGTTGATGCTCTCGCTTCTTCAGGCTTTGGTGTTGATGCTGTGCTCAGCGCACATGCCTATGCCACTTTTGGCGGCCGATGTGGGGCAAGAGAGGATCATCTGGGAGGCTAGAGACCCTGAAGGCGATGATCACGGACCGGGGACATATGTCTACCCTACTAACCCGGCATTTGCGCCCTTTGCAGGCATCTTCGACTTGACTGGATTCAAGGTCTCTTGTGATGACGAGAACGTGTACTTCGATACCGAGTTGGCGAGGATAACCAATACGTGGAATGCGCCCGAGGGTTTCAGCCATCAGCTCATCAACATTTTTATCGACACGACTCCTGGTGCCGGACGAACTGATACCCTGAAGGAGGGTGCCCTCGTCTCATTCATGCCTCAGTACGCGTGGGATGTGAAGATCAAGATAATGGGCTGGGGTGGGAGCAGGGTCTACTTCGCATCTGATGATGAAGCATCTGCCGGCAGAACGGACGGATTATCAGTTGAGGTCCTGCCCAATGGAGATACTGTACGTGCTACCGTGTTGCGGACGGTGATTGGCGACCCCCTCGATTCGTGGAAATACTACGTGCTTGTCGGTTCACAAGACGGCTACGGCTTCGACAACTTCAGGCCGGTAATGGGCGAGGCGGGTCCGTGGGGATTTTGGGGGGGGTCTGATCTCAACATCAACCCTAATGTAATCGACATAATCGCCCCGGGAAACGGGCCATACTCCCCGGCGGTTTCTTATACACAACTCCCAGCCCCCCAGAACGGACTACAT
>DMOT01000276.1 GCA_003456765.1 Bacillota bacterium | reverse complement strand
GGACTCATCTGCCAACACCTCCAGCTATGCCGAGGGCACTGACTAGATCGCGGACGAGATTAACGCCGGTCACCATGCCTCTCGACGAAATAGTTGCTCCAGATATGCTGGAAATCTCCCCGCCGTCCTTGTCGACAGCGAGCGAACGAGCGCCGCCCTTGCCGACAAACTGCGAGGTGAACTCCGGCTTGGCAATGTTCGCTCCAAGCCCGGGGGTTTCGCTGTGTCCGAGGACTTGAAGCCCTGTGACAATGAGCTCTGAATCCATTCCAACGAGCAAGCTGATCTTTCCGCCATATCCAGGTGCCTGCACCTTGGCCACTACTCCAACGACCGAGCCGTCCGCTACGCCTTCGAACACTTCGTCGACGCCAGCAAGTTTCGGGTCAGCTTTGATCGAAGCAAGCTCCTCATCGTCCAGCCTCTCAAAGCTTTCAGCTGACGGCAGCACGACGCGCATTGCTTCTGCAACTTCCTGCGCCTTGCGCTCATCAATGATTTCGCTGGTCACACCGTGTACGTAAGCAAGAAGCCCTCCCGAAATCGCGCATATGACCATCAAAACTAGTCCTAGTTTGAGCACGTCACGCACGGCCGGTCACCTCCCCAAATCTCTTCGGGCGCGTGAACCGGGCAATAAGCGGCACTGCGTAGTTCATGAACAATATGGAGTAGCAAACACCCTCAGGATATCCGCCGAACAGCCTTATCAGTGCCGTCAGAATCCCACATCCAATCCCGAAGATAACCTGGCCTTTAGGATTGATCGGAGATGTCACATAGTCAGTAGCCATGAAGAAAGCCCCAAGAATCAACCCGCCCGAAAGAACGTGGAAGAGGGGGTCTTGACCATACAACCCCGTTATTACAGCCACCGTCACAATATAGGTGACAGGTATTCTCAGAGATATGTGTTCTCTCCAGAGAAGATAGAACGCGCCTATGAGCAATGCCAATGCAGATGTCTCACCCAGCGACCCGGCTATGTTCCCCATAAAGAGCGAGCTGTAGAGCTTAGTCATCGCAGCTCCGCCTATATCTCCCATCTTCCATAGAGTGAGGGGCGTCGCGGTGCTCATGGCATCGAACCCCCTCGCAGCCCAAAGGGCCCCCTCTGCAGATGCCGGCCAGATGTAACCGGCCGTAGCCAGGGCGGGCCATGCAGCGGTCGCAAAAGCACGCCCTGCCAGAGCAGGGTTGAACACGTTATGGCCAAGCCCCCCGAAAAGCAGCTTGACCACGCCTATGGCGAAGACCCCTGATATGACAGGTATCCATACAGGCACATGCGGCGGAAGAACCATAGCAATCAAGAGGCCTGTTACTGCGGCACTCCAGTCGCCTATGGTCGCCGGCTTGTTTGCAATCTTCTCAAAGATGTATTCGGCGCCTACCGTTGCAGCTACGCTGCAGACAATCGAAACCGCCGCCCGAAGGCCGAAGAAGTACACACCCGATATCGCTGCCGGCATCAAGGCAATGACAACATCTCGCATGATAACAGGCGTGCTAGCTCCGGATCTTATGTGCGGTGCCGGTGCTACTTGCAGTTTAGTGTTTGCCATCACTTACCCCCCCGTTCCCTGGCGGCACGGCGCCTGGCGGATATCTCGAACTTGGCGCGCTTAATCGCCTGGACCAAATTGCGCCGGGATGGGCATACATAGGTGCACACACCGCATTCAATACAATCCATGGCGTGGTAAGCCTCAGCCTCGTCCCATAGGCCTGCCTCACTCCATTGATGGAGAAACGCCGGTTCCAGCCGCATGGGGCACGCATCAACACACTGGCCACACTTGATGCATGGCATTTCCTCGAAGACCGCCGACTCCTCCCGACTCATAACGAGAATGCCGGATGTGCCTCTGCCCGTGGGCACATCGGCCGAGGGCACTGCCATGCCCATCATCGGGCCTCCAAAGATTATCTTGCCAGGTTCGCCCACAAAGCCTCCGCACGCTTCTATCAGTTCACTCGCTGGAGTCCCTATCTTGGCGATCAGGTTCGCAGGGCTAGCCACAGCCGACCCGGTCACTGTGACGATTCTCTCGATCAGAGGCAGCCCTCGGTCGAAGCGGTCAGCAACCGCTGCAGCAGTGCCGACATTGCTGACGACGACTCCTACAGAGAAGGGCAGGCATCCCGGGGGAACCTCACGTCCTAACACCGACTTGATGAGGTGCTTCTCAGACCCTTGAGGATACCTGGTCTTCACAGGCACAACCTCTATTCCTGCAGCACTCACCGCAGCATCCCTCATGGCATGAATCGCATCTGGCTTGTTATCTTCGATGCCTATGCGCGTGCGCATGACACCGATCGCCCTCATGAGAATCTGCGCCCCACGGATAATATCGCGGGGACGCTCTACCATGAGCCGGTGATCGGCTGTAAGGTATGGCTCGCACTCCGCTCCGTTAAGGAGAAGCGTGTCGACTTCCACCTTGGGCGGCAGTGAGAGCTTTATATGCGTTGGAAACTCCGCGCCTCCCATGCCGACTATGCCCGCCTCTCGAATCATCGCAATAAGCTCTTCAGGCGGCCGAGAAAAGACATTGTCCACAGGCACGCACGACTCGTCCAAAACATCTTCCTCGTCAGGCACAATGAATATGGCCTGGTCTTGGGCGCCAGAGGCAGTTCGCACCAGGCCTATGGAGTCAATCTTGCCGGAGACGGGAGAATGAGCAGGCACTCCCCACTTTTCCTCAGTATCGGCAACCTTTTGCCCCATTCGAACATGGTCTCCTTTGGCGACCGTAGGCGTTAGAGGGCAGTTAGAGCCTTGATGAAGCAGTACTGCAACCTTAGACGGCCGCTGGGCGACGACAGTTCGCAATGTGGCTGTTCTCTCTTTGTTCTCCGGAGGATGAATTCCCCCTCGGAACAATCCCTTGGGCATGCACCTCACTCCTTTTGCTTCTACAAACCTGCCTGTGGAGCCTGAACATGAGATAACCTAAAGCCGCGTGCGAGGCATAAAATAATAAAGCCCGCCCCGTGAACAGACCAGCTTTACGCACCCAGGCAGCACTTTGGCCCAAATGCCTAAATCCGGTCTAATTGTACACCACGGGACAGGCCAGTGCAAGAATACTGAGCTTATCGCCAGGAATTCCGCACATACGTGCCGGCCTGGTGCGATACGGCATGCGAATGGGATGGGGGCGTATGGTAATTAGCACCAGGATGAACTGGGCTG
>DMOT01000187.1 GCA_003456765.1 Bacillota bacterium | reverse complement strand
CTGCTGCAGGGCTCATCGTTGCCACGCCTCTGGTTATCATTGAAAGTTGGCTCTCAGTGGTGATAGACGACAGAGTGGCAGACATGGAGAAGTACGCCATTGAGCTCATAGCGTTGGCGGCAGGCGAAGATGAGGGGGACCAGTGATGTTCGAGAACCACAGGAAGAAAAAGAGACTGGGGCATGTGATAATCACGCCGCTGATCGATGTCATGTTCTACCTCGTTGCCTTCCTGCTGGTCTTCGGCACGTTTCGAACGGAGACCACTGGAATGCCTATGGAGCTTCCAAGGGCTGCAACTCCGAGCGATCTTGCCCGTGAGCACATTATTGTGGCAATCGATTCGAGCGGGCGGATCTACCATGACGAAAGGGTAATGGTAGATGGAGAGCTTACTGCTGCGCTGCTGCCGAAATTGCGGGCAAATCCTGACCGGCTTGTCATAATAAAGGCTGACAAGTCAGTCACTTACGAGCGCCTCATCCAGGCGATCGATGCTATCAGAATGGCCGGCGGAGCCCATCTGGCTCTTGCTGTTGAACGTGCTTCGCAATCAGGCGGTGCTGGAAGATGATCCGCGGGCGGTGGAGCCGAAGCCAGCTGGAAAGCTTGCTCATATCGATCCTCATCCACCTGGCAGTGATATTCCTGGTGCCGTATGTGCAACCTGGGCCAACAGTGGATGTGTTTCCACTTGACTTTGCAGGCGTGATAGAGATTTCTACCGTTGAAACGCAGCCCGCCGCTCCGGCTCCCGCGCCGGGCATGAACGTTAGGGAAGTATCTCCGACACCGAAGCCGGAGCCTCCCAAGCCCGAGCCGGTTGAGCCGAAGAATACGCCTAAGGCTACGATAGCAAAGGAACCTGTGGCCAAAGCTGAGCCCAGGGCAGAGGTTAGGGCTGCCCCGAAACCGGAACCTGAGCCTAAGCCCGAAGAACCTGTAGTTGATAGGCCAGAGGTTCTTACGAGCCCGGCGGGGAAGAGCGCTGCCCCGAATGTGATCCCTGCGCCTCCGCCGGAGGCAGCGTTGCCGAAACCCGAGCCTGAACCCGAGCCAGAGCCTGAGCCAGTCCCTGACGAACCCGCGGCTACGGCAGACCCTGCTCAGGTGGCGGGGGCAATTGGGGGAACTGGGGAGGAACCTGCAACCGCCGGGGATCCAGAAGGCACGGGAATTGTGCCCAGACCGGCGTTCCCAGGGGATGACCCGACTGGTTCAGGGATGATTAAATCCACTGGTGGCGCTGGCCATGGTGTCGTCATACCCAAGGGCGTGCAAAACGTCAAGGCCGAGGGAGAGGCTGAGATTTGCATACGTGTGACAGCTGACGGGAAGGTCGATTCAGTAACGTTCCTGACTGCGCCGCCTGACAAGGCGATGGAGAGGCCTATCCGCAAGGCTGTAATGGAAGATTGGGTTTTCAAGCCTGACACGACACCAGGAAGGGAAGATGCCTACTACCTGGATGTGCGGATCGGCTACAACGGTGGAACAGAAGACGTGTCGGTCAGAACCGAGCACGTTTCGTACAGAAGGTAACTGCTTGACGTACGCGGAGGTGCCTTATATCATGGGGAAATCACGTAAGGCGCGCGCGGTCGTTGTGGCTCTTCTGCTCCTGTCTTCTGCATTTGCTATGCATCCGGGAGTTGCAGAGGCCGACACCGCGGCGCCTATTGAAATCACCAATGAATTCATAAAGATCACGGTCAATCCAGGCCCGATGGAGGCAGGCAGGTTTGGCGTTGAGACCACAGGCGGGGATCCCCGAAACCCGGCCGACGATAACCTGCCGCTCATCTACGGGCGTCCCATGCCGTGGACTTCTTACACAACCATTCGCATAGACGGGTCGGACTGGGTCTTTGGCGGGAGGACGACTCGTCGCGCTGGAAGATCCGGAATGTACGGCGTGCCGACAAGCCTTCCCGAAGTGCGGGACGGGAAGGCTGTGTGCAGCTACATGGTTGGCGATATTCTTGTAACACAAGAGCTTTCATTTGTTAAGAGCCCAAGCACGCGATATCTTGACACAGCGAGAATCCACTACAAGGTGGAAAACGTAGGCAGCATGACCAGAAATGTAGGCCTGCGTTTAATGATCGACACAATGCTCGGAGCCAACGACGGAGCTCCGCTTCGTGCCGGAGAGAGGGCTATCGTTTCAGATACGATGCTTTCGGGCGGAGAGATACCCGACTACTGGCAGGCTTTTGACTCTATGGTGGAACCGTCAGTAACTGCGCAGGGAACCATGGCCGGAGGAGAGCTTACGCCCCCTGGCCAGATAGCATTCTCTGACTGGGGTTCATTTGCCGACAACCTTTGGGATGTGGATCTCGTACCAGGCCGGGAATTTGTTCGTTCTAAAGAGTCTGACCTCGACTCTGCAGTGGCAATGTACTGGATGCCGGCGCTTCTGGCCCCAGGCCAGGTAAGGCATTACGTAACCTATTACGGACTCGGCGGAATTACGCTTGCGCCCGGCAAACTTGCGCTTGGAATGACTGCGCCAGCGGAGGTAGGGCTCTCTGCTGACGGAGTAGGCTCATTCCTTGCTGTAGCCTACATAAACAACACAGGCGAAGGCCCAGCCCACGATGTAACTGCCACCTTGTCTCTGCCGGTTGGTTTCAAACTCGCAGGCGGGCAGGGAGATACGCGAACCGTTGGCGACCTGGAGCCCGGTGAGACTGCGCAGGTAGCCTGGCAAGTAGTCGCCGGCTGGGGTGGTGTTGGCGGCGGCGACCTTCGGGTCGATGTCACGGCGACTAATGCCGATCCCAACCAGGTTTCGCGGCGTGTGGAAGTACTGGCGCCTCCGCGGCTCCTGGCCAGGATAAGCCATCTGGAGGCCCTGGAGGTCCGTGATGAGAAAATCTACCCGTGGCCGGTGAGGCTCACTGTTCGGGTTGAGAACACTGGAGGATCTCCGGCCCATTGGTCCCGTGTGCAACTGGATACGGTTGCCGGCTTTGAGATCGTGGGAGGCGCAGTAACAGAGCTGCTGATTGGCACCTTAGAACCTAATCGCCCTCAGGATTTCAGTTGGATACTGGGAGGCCATCCGGAGGCTGGCACCCACACGATACTGGTGAGCGCATCTGCCGAGGATGCGCCGCCATCGAGGGCAAGCGCCTCAATTCAGGTGCCTAATATTCGCCCGAGAGTGTGGGCAAGGCCCAGCAAGAGCCGGGTCATGCCTGGCGACATATTCAGCGTGGACGTGATGATAACCAACGTCCCTGATCTGAAATCCGCCAGGTTTGACCTGAGGTACGATGATGGCCTGGTCGATCTGGCGATGGTATCGAGAGGGGCTCTGTTCGCAGCTGAGGGAGTGCTCATGCCGTGGAACGAGGGGGACCTGCAATCGGTGCCCGGCCGGGTATCGGGGACGTGGGGCGCTCTGGAGTCGCCCGATCATGCCTGGGGCAGCGCGGCAACCTTCTACTTCAAGGCCAAGAAGATGGGCGATGCTCTGTTTTCAGTAGAGAACCTTGTCCTTACGAATGTGTCGGGCAGTCTGATATCGCTGGGATCCGTTCCTGCTCCCTGCACAGTGCAGATCACCAGGCAATAACATCAACGGCTAATTGGGGGGGTAATGATGTCTGAGATTTGGAAGAGGCTGAGCATTGCAGCTGTGAGCGTTTTGATCGCAGTCTCGCTGGTATCATCAGCTGCCCTGGCGGCACCAGTCACAGTGAGGGATGTGCCGAAGGACCATTGGGCATATGAAGCAGTGAACTTGCTGGTCGAGAAGGGATACATGGGTGTGTACGAAGGCGGCGAGTTCTCCGGCGACGAACCTGTAAATAGATATTTGCTTGCCTTTGTGACGGCGAAACTCCTCCATGACGTGGAGGCAGGCCGTACTAGTCTGAGTGAAGATGACATGAGGATAGTCAGGGAGACGGCCACTGTTCTCAGGGAGCAGCTAGCTGTGATCACAGCCAGGCTCAAAGAAGTGGAGGACTCCGCTGACCTGGCCATCAGGGAAGCAGCGATCGCAAAAGATGCCACTGCTGAGATGTCACTTAAGTATATGCAATTGGAAAGGGTCGTAGGGGAAGAGCGAAAGCAGCTCTTGGAAGAAATCGGTAGAACTGCGAGCGCGTCTGACCAGAAGCTGACCGCGGTTTTCGGAGATCTGAAGAAGCAGAACCAGGAATCTGAAACAAGGCTAGGACAGGAGATTGCGGAGATCAGGGCCAGAACTGACTCTGTTGAGTCCCTGGCACGCACAACTGCATCTGATGAAGCCAAAGCCCGTGCGGATCTTGAGAATAGGCTGACGCTTTCACTCGCCAAGATCAGCGAAGACCAGCAGGCCTACGTTGCGAAGCTCGATGCCCTAGGCGTACGTGTAGATAACACCGAGAAGGCTTTGGCAGCCAACAGAGCATGGGCTGAAGGCGCGCTTGGCGCTGAATCGGCAGCCAGGCAGGGCGCAGTTGCGGCCCTCACCGGCCAACTGACGGCTGCTGTTGAGGGAGAATGCAGCGCCAGAGAAGCAGCCTACGCTGGCTTGATGGGGGAAGTGAACGCCCTGTCGCTGAGCCTTGACAGCGAGACGGAAGCGCGAAGGGCTTCAGAATCTCACCTCTCGGCCCGACAGGACGAGCTTGAGACGTCCCTGAAACTGGAGATAGCGGCGGCGATCGAGGCTGAGCGGGCTGTTCGAGCCTCCGAACTGGATCAGCTAGTGAAGCGACTGGAATCCATCACATCGTCCCAGGATGAACTGGAACAGGCTACGGCGCTTTCATTGGCTGCTGGGATTGAGGCGGAGCGCAGCGCCAGAGAGGCGGCCTATTCCGATTTGGTTCGGCAGGTCGATGCCCTTTCGCTCAGCCTGGATGGAGAGACGGAAGCACGAAAGGCGTCAGAATTGCACTTTTCGGCCAGGCAGGACGAGTTTGAATCCTCGCTGTCTTCGATGAAGTTGAGGATCGAGAGCGCTGTCGAGGCGGAGCGCAAGGAGCGCGAGGCTATGGATCTTGCCAATCAGGAAGAGGCGAGGAGGATCCTGTCGGAAATTGCAGATGCTCGCGCCGACATATCTGAGCTTGAGACGAAGACTGCTAAGGCCGATGCTGCAATCATGGCGGCGCTTGCGGTTCACAAGAGCGAAGTGTCAGAGCTTGAGACCGGACTTTCCGAGCTGGCGAATGATGTGAGGTCCCTTCAGGATTACGCTGCCAGCATTGAATCAGAGCTGCTCCAGATCTCGGAAAAGACGGGCCAGGATTTCGCGTCTCAGCAAGGGACTCTCGCAGAGCTCCGGAAGTCCCTGGAGCAGACTTCTTCCGACCTCTCAGCGGCCATCAAGGCTAACTCTGCAGAAGACCTGAAGACAAGTGGAAGGGTTCTCCAGAATTCCATGCGCATACAGGACGTTATCAGGAACCTGGAGGCTACAACCGAGCGTTTGGACCAGACGGATGAAGCGGTTCAACAGGCTCATGATTCCATAGAAGAGATAAGGGCAGCCCTCACTGATGTGGAGGCGCGGCTTGCAAGCATAGATAGGTTACTTGAGGGCAGTGTGGATGAGCTTGCCAGGAGATTCTCTGACGAGCTTGTAGCGGAGAGATGGGAAGCCGAGATGCGAGAGGTCAAGCTCCAGTCGATGATCGAGGAGCTGGAAACAAGAGTAGAGAGGCTGGAGGGTGGAGAAGCCGATTCTGGTGCGAAGAAGGGTTCTGCCGGAGTTGTTCTTGCAGTCTTAGGCGTCATAGCGGCCGTAGTTGCAATAGCCATGGGAAGCGGAACCAAGTAGCGATCTTCTGCAGGCACATGTCTGCTGATATGACATACAGGAAGGCCGGGATCTTTTCGATCCCGGCCTTCCTGCGTGTACGCCTGCCTCTAAAAAAATGACTATCCAGCGGGTTGCTTTGCTCTCAGAAGATGCATAGGAAGATGATGTGGCAGCGAAAGACCTGCATGCGAAAGGCAAGTGCGGGGGGCTTCGCTTAACTCAGTCCGCGCAGTCATATGCAACGTCTGTTATGGAACCAAAGGTACGCCAAAGTCATAATCTATAGCGCTTCAAGGTTTAGAGGCTGTGCACGGCGCAAGGAGGAGAGTGAGAGTGGAAGAGTCTGTGAACAGGGAGTTCATCACTGACATCCTCACTATGGTAGCAATTGCTGTCAGCATATGGCTGACTGGTGAGAGAGACGAGAGTGCGTCGGGAGATACAGGCGACAAGTTGCCAGACATGAGGATGGTTGGCTCTGTGGGCGAGATGCCCAAGTAGGGGATGGGAGGTAGGGATAATGCGTAGATCTCCAAGGTCAGTTGGGGGCCGGGATATTCAATCATTCCGCTTCTCGGCGACTGGAAAGCGCAGAGAGCAGAAGATTGTAGTCTTCGATGATAGTATCGGGCGAGACCAGTGGGCGGAGATCCTTGCGGAATGTCGTGGACATATTCTGCGCGAGCTGCCCCTCGTCAATGCCGTATTGGTTCTCGTAGATGATGATGAGATCGCCGACGTGCAGGCGCTGGCCTCGTCGCGTTCAGGCGTAGTTAGAGTAGAAGATGATATCGACATCGAGCTGGCCCACGAATTGGGCAAAGTCAGTTGGAGCCCCAGGTTTCGTGAGGATATTCCCTGGGGAGTCAAGAGGGTAAACATCGGCGATGCGAATCAGACGGGAGCAGGTGTGAATGTAGGCATACTGGATACTGGCATTGACCAGCGCCATCCTGACCTTTCCAGGAATGTCAAGGGCGGCTACAGCGCAATTCCCGGAATTGAATCTGCCTCAGATGACAACGGCCACGGCACTCACGTTGCAGGCACAATAGGAGCCCTGAGGAATGGTCTGGGGGTGCTTGGGGTCGCCCCGAAAGTGAACATTTACGCAGTCAAGGTTCTGAATGATAAGGGTTCAGGGAAACTGTCGAACCTCATTGACGGCATAGGTTGGTGTGTGGAAAAAGAGATCAGGGTCGTCAACATGAGCCTCAGTTCGAGCGTTGAAAACCAGACCTTTAGGGATATGGTGCAAAATGCCCGCAAGGCCGGGATAACCATGGTCTGCGCGGCCGGGAACCGGGGGCCTGGCAGCAACAGCGTGGGCTACCCTGCCAGATACGTAGAGTCTATAGCAGTTGCGGCCATTGACCAGAACGACAAGATAGCCGATTTCTCCAGCAGGGGTCGGGAAGTAACCCTCTCGGCGCCGGGGGTTGACATCCTTTCCACTTGGCCCGGAAGGAAATACAGAAAGAGCACGGGGACTTCTATGGCCGCGCCCCACGTCACAGGCACCGTGGCTCTGCTTCTTGAGGCGGATCCAGGCCTGTCACCATCAGAAATCAAGTCTATATTGCAGGCAAGCGCCGACAGGCTGGACGGTGTGAACCAGGATGAGCAGGGCGCCGGGGTTCTAAACGTCGCCCAGGCCTTGTCAAGGATATCCAAGAAGCGGACTCGTGGCGCTTCCGTGATGGGGGTGGCTACATGAAAATCCCGACTGATTCCGACAGTGTAGGGCTGATAAAGGCCATGCGCCCTTTCCTCAGCGAGAGAGGGCAGGCCGCGGTAGATGACGTTCTCGGATCTGTAAACTTGATAGGCATCTACAGCTCTGTCAGCGATGTTATCAAGAAACGACGTGGCATGGAGGGCGATCGTCCTTTGGCCTTCTTGTCGAGCCTTGCGAACATGGAACTTGAT
>DMOT01000063.1 GCA_003456765.1 Bacillota bacterium | reverse complement strand
TCTCGATAGGCAGGATCCCCAATCTTTATGCTCAGCTCGGCATCGCCGCTTCGCCATGCAATCTCCGTGAGTTCGATGTCACCAATAAGCCGGCCTGAATGATCGACGATGGCCATAACCAGGCTATTCCGATCGTTCAGCATCTTCAGATATCTACCACGTGATTCCTCAATGCTTATGGGGACCCCGCCCATCATATGTGCGAGCTCAGAGTCACTGTCCCACCCCGCAATCCTGTCAAGATCGCGCTCCTCGAGCGGTCGGAGCACGGCCCTTTCCAGTTGTTGCATCTACGACCCCTTCTTCCGGTACGACTCCACCTCCCAACGCGCTTCTTGGATTCGCCTTGCAGCAGGTATGCTCCTTCAGGAAACTGTACCCAAGGTCGGCCGTCATAGCCATCGCGAGCAACATGTGATATAGGTATAGACAAATATGTATTATAGCGTCAAAAACAAGAAGCACGCCGTTCCGACCCTGGCGGAGGAAGAGCCTAGACTACCGCGGCTGCACGATAAACTTGATAGCTGTGCGTTCTTCACCATCAATCGTCACGTCCACAAAGGCAGGTATGCATACCAGATCCAGCCCGCTCGGTGCTACGAATCCTCGAGCAATAGCCACTGCCTTAACCGCCTGATTAATGGCGCCCGCTCCGATAGCTTGCACCTCCGCGCCTCCGCGCTCACGTATCACCCCTGCTAGAGCTCCAGCCACTGAATTAGGATTTGACTTGGCAGAAACCTTTAGGACTTCCATGACATTATCCTCCTGGTTGGCTAAATCAGCATCTACTCCTAACTGATGTATTAGCCCTTTCTTGGAAAACTCCTTCTGCCTATTGGCACAAGTCTCATCGAATGGTATCATCAGTCTCCTCTGAAAATCGTTGTATGTCTTTCGTTTTTCCGGTAGAAGTGTCGACTTCTATCATAACTCCCGAGATAACCACTGGTCCCTTGCCCACTTCGAACCTGGACGGCATAGCCGTAATGAATTTCGGTATCACCGTTTCGGGATCCATCCCAATGACCGAATTGATGGGACCGCACATTCCCAAATCAGTGATGAATCCTGTTCCATTCGGAAGAATCCGAGCATCAGATGTTTGCACATGTGTATGCGTCCCAACTACTGCCGATACCCTCCCATCGAGGTACAGGCCGAGCGCCTGCTTTTCGCTGGTAGCCTCGGCATGGAAATCGACAACAATGGCGTCCGCATCTGAGCCTATGCGATCAACGGCTGCATCTGCAACCATGAAGGGGCAATCTATGGGCTGCATGAAAACGCGGCCCTGCAGGTTCAGGATGGCAAGCCGCAGAGCATCCCTGTTAACTATCGTCCATCCATGCCCTGGCACGCCCTGAGGATAGTTGGCCGGCCGCACTATTCGCCTCTCGGAAGGAAGAAACCCGGCCATTTCTCTATCACGCCAGACATGATTGCCGGTGGTTATCACATCAACACCCGCTCCCAGGATCTCCTTTGCAACGTTGGGCGTCAAACCTATGCCTCCTGCAGCATTTTCCCCGTTAACAACTACAAAATCGACTTTATCACGAGACCTCAGCTCTTCTATCCAGCGAAGAGCGTGCCTCCTGCCGGGTCTGCCTATGATATCCCCGAGTATTACAACTCTCAACGACGCTCCTCCGTTCCTTCCCTGGGGCGAATGAGGGCAGGTTCATCTCTAAACCTGCCCGCACTCTTGTAACATATTCTTAGAGGCTCGGTTGCCATCGGCTCATGCGGGCCGATTATAGACTATTACTCGGCCCCCCTCACGGAACCCAATGAGCCTCTTCTCTTGAGTCGTTTCTTTCAGGTCAACAAGGAGATTGGCGATGAACTCCTCCTGGACGATCATCTCTTCCTCTTCAAGATCTTCTGATCTGTCGGTTACCAGGTCATCATCGAAAGCGTCGATAATGAGCCCGATAAGAAGCGATATCTCATCACCTGTGAGGGTAGCCACATCCCTTGTGACCTGTATCTGGGTGACGCTCCCTAGATATGTGGCAGACACTTCGGCCACAAGCATCTCCCCAAACTTCAGAAGGTCAAGGTAAACAGAGATGCTGTCAAGAGCACGGCTGCGAAAGCCCTGAACTTCGTCGTCCTCAAGGCGCCTCGACACCATGAACGAGAAACCGAGCATCTTCGCATCTGGCGTGTAGGAAACAGTACAGATCTCCGGATACCGGACTAGTATGGACACGAGCAGCCCGATGCTGGCCGACGATCCATCGACTTCCTTGCTCCGCACCTCTTTCACCGCTATCACCTTCTTTTTCCTCTCTTGGCTCTTATGGCAGACTTCTCTCTGGGAGAAGTGATTCCTGCTCACCATTCTACGCGAACTCCACCCGGATAGCCTACAATCACCTGGCGTAATCGATTGATCTTGTTTCGCGTATTACTGTCACCTTTATCTGTCCAGGATACTCGAGTTCCTGCTCTATCTTTGTAACGATATCCCTTGCCAGCTTCACCGCTGCAAGATCATCTATCTTGTCTGGTTTCACCATTATGCGGATCTCCCGCCCCGCCTGGATCGCATACGCCTTTTCTACCCCGTCGAACGAGTCAGCGATCTGTTCCAGATTCTCAAGGCGTTTGATGTACGCCTCAAGGGTCTCGCGCCGCGCTCCCGGACGTGCCGCAGAGACTGCATCAGCTGCTTGAACAAAGACCGCTTCAATGCTCTGTGCCTCCTCGTCTCCGTGATGAGCGCCGACGGCATTTACGATTACCGGGGATTCTCTGTATTTGCGTGCCAGGCTAGCGCCTATGGCAACGTGAGGCCCCTCCATCTCGTGGTCAGTGGCCTTTCCTATGTCATGGAGCAATCCTGCACGCTTAGCTATGGCAACGTCGGCTCCAATCTCTGAAGCCATGATGCTCGCAAGATGCGCAACCTCGATCGAGTGCTGCAGGACACTCTGTCCGTAACTCGTTCTGTACCTAAGCCTCCCAAGAAGCTTGACCAATTCAGGATGGATGCTGTGAACTCCAACCTCGAAGGTTGCACGCTCACCCTCCTCCCTGATGACCGCCTCCACTTCCTTCCGGGCACGCTCAACCATCTCTTCGATGCGAGCAGGGTGAATTCGGCCGTCCTGAATCAGTTTCTCAAGGGCGATCCGGGCGATCTCGCGCCTTACCGGATCGAATCCAGACAAGATCACGGCCTCAGGAGTATCGTCAATTATGAGATCGATCCCTGTGAGGGTCTCAAGTGCGCGGATGTTTCGGCCTTCCCGGCCTATTATGCGCCCTTTCATCTCGTCATTTGGAAGGGCAACCACAGATACAGTGCCCTCTGTCACTTGATCAGCTGCACAGCGCTGTATCGCCTGTGTAACTATTTCACGAGCGCACCTCTCGGATTCCTCGCGAGCTCGCGCCTCTGCTTCCTTGATCATCACAGCCACTTCATGCGTTATTTCTTCCTCAGCTTGCCTCAGAAGCTGTTCGCGAGCCTGGTCTGTAGTCAGAGCAGCAATGCGCTCCAGTTCCTGCCTTTGCTCTTCATGTACTCTCTCTATTTGAGCTTGAGTTCTATCAATTTCCCTCTCACGCCGATCGATCTGGTTTTCCTTTTTGTCCAGCTGATCAGACTTCCTGTCGAGCGACTCTTCCTTCTGAAGTATACGCCTCTCCATGCGTTGGAGTTCGTTGCGTCTATCCCGGCACTCCCGGTCGAACTCGCTCCGCATTCGGTGAACTTCTTCTTTGGCTTCGATGATAGCCTCTCGCTTTTTCGCCTCGGCTTCTTTCTCTGCATCTTCAATGATGTGCCTTGCAGCATCCTCCGCAACCGAGATCCTTGCCTCTGCAATCCTCTTTCTCGCAAGGTATCCAAGATAAGCGGATACAGCTGCTATGGCCACATAAATTAGCGCCTGTATGAATGGGCTAATGCCAATCCACCCCCTCTGTCCAATCACTTGACTATCCTTGAATCACCGGGTTAATAACGGAGTATAACTGAAGCCGAGCGGCAACTTGGCTTCAAACAGGCGGACTTGACAACAGCACGCCTGCAGCGATGCAATTCAAGAACACCCATACTAAGTTTGGTGCTCCACGATGATTCTATATGTAGCTTGCAGCTAATGTCAAGCTAGATGGCATCCCCGGAAAGCTCACGCACAACGCGGGCGATAGCCTCAGTCCCAAATCCCCTTCTCGCAAGGAATCCGGCTACACGCCTGACTGCACGCCGGCGCGAATCGTCATTTGTGAACTCCTCAGTACCTACGCGCCTTTCGGCCAGTTCCAGGGCTACCTCGAACTCCTGAAGCCCTGCAGCCTCATATGCTAATCGGGCAGCCCTATCCGCCAGGTCAGGATCGATTCCTCTGCGCACAAGACGCAAAGCAATACCTCGTGCCCCATACCGCCTCTCTTCAACACAGCTTGAGGCCCATCTATTCGCCGCATCGACATCATCAATGTATCCCCTGCGGATCATCTCCGCAACTGCATCATCAATATGGACAGGGCTGAAACCTTTCTTCGCAAGACTATCCCTAAGCTCCTTCTCTGTGCGAGCTCTGACAGACAGGATTTTGCAGGCTGCTGCGATAGCGGCATTGTGAAGGCGCTCGCCTGGCGCCGAGCTACTTCCGTTCTCCAAATGCCTCAGCGCCCTAGACTCTGACGCTTGCGCTTCAGAGGCCCTTGCAGATTCCATGGAGGCGCCCGGGAGATCCAGGCGCCCGCCTCCCTCATCCATCACTTCTTCGATCCCTTTCTGTTACCTTTGGCGGCTGCATCATCACCCTTGCCGGAGTTCTTCTTGTCGCCAGCCTTTTCAACTCCCATGGGTTGGCCCGGAGGCGGAAGGCCTACGCTCTCCCTGACCTTGGTCTCTATTTCCTCAGTCAACTCGGAATTGGCCTTTAGAAACTGCCGGCAATTCTCCTTGCCCTGCCCAAGCCTTAGGTCGCCGTATGAATACCAGGTTCCAGACCGGCTGATTATGCCTTCAGCCTCTCCTACATCAAGCAACGAACCTTCTCTCGATATGCCCTCGCCAAAGATGATGTCGAACTCCGCATCTTTGAAGGGCGGTGCCACCTTGTTCTTTACTACCCTTCCGCGAGTCCGGTTTCCAATCTGCTCAGAACCTTGCTTGAGGGACTCCACTCTTCTGATTTCAAGGCGAACTGAAGAGTAGAACTTGAGGGCCCGCCCCCCCGGAGTCACCTCGGGGTTCCCGAACATGATACCCACCTTCTCGCGGATCTGGTTTATGAATATTACGCAAGTGTTCGATTTTGATATAGCGCCTGTAAGCTTTCGCAAGGCCTGAGACATCAACCTTGCTTGCAGGCCTACGAAGGAGTCGCCCATCTCCCCTTCTATCTCCGATCGCGGCACCAGAGCCGCCACTGAGTCAACGACAACCACGTCGATAGCGCCGCTCCTGACCAACGCCTCAGTTATCTCCAGAGCCTGCTCTCCGGTGTCAGGCTGTGAGACGAGCAGGTTGTCGATATCAACCCCTAGCCGCCTGGCGTACGTCGCGTCGAGGGCATGCTCCGCATCGATAAACGCAGCTATGCCTCCGAGTTTCTGAGCCTCTGCGATGATGTGGAGGGCTACAGTAGTCTTGCCTGACGATTCAGGCCCGTATAT
>DMOT01000065.1 GCA_003456765.1 Bacillota bacterium | reverse complement strand
CGTCCTTTCTCCTACAGATTCGAGATATGCGGAAGTGAAGGGATGATGGAGTTCGACAGCGCGAAATCAAAGCCCGTCACTTTGTTTGCGATGCCCGAACCTGGTGCAGCTTCTGGAAATGGGCCGGGAGTGGCCGTCCCCGAGAGCCCGCTTGGCCAGAAGGATCCGTATCTCAGTGAGATTCGTGACTTCCTCGCCTACGTTCGTGGCGAGCGGGTCCCGCGCGTGCTCCCTGAAGATGCAATAAAGGCGCTCGAGGTTGGCCTTGCAGCAACCCGCTCGGCAGATGCCGGAGAGGTGGTGCAGGTCTCGTGAACGGTCATGCAGGTTCAGAGGAACGGGAAAATAGGCTTCGCATTGGCGTAATAAGCTTTGCTCACATGCATGCCCATAGCTATGCCCGCGCGGTGTGCGCATTGCCCGATGTGGTGCTTGTTGGAGTTGCCGATGATAATGAGAGCCGGGGCCGAAAGGCGGCCGGGCAACACGGCGTCGCCTACTTCAGCGATGCTCGGAAGCTGTTGGAATCGGGACTGGACGCTGTCATCGTCTGCTCTGAGAATGTGCGCCACAGGGATCACGTGATTGCATCGGCCGAGGCCGGCGTTGATGTTCTGTGCGAAAAACCCATCGCTACTACGGCTGCAGACGGTGTTGAGATGATCCAAGCGTGCAAAGCGGCAGGGGTTACGCTGGCCACGGCCTTTCCCGTCCGCCACGCGTCGCCGGTCGTAAGGGCTAAACAGCTGGTGGATGAGGGCAAGGTCGGAAAGGTGCTGGCTGTAAAGGCCACGAACCATGGGCGCATGCCGGGAGGATGGTTCATTGAGCACGATCTTTCCGGCGGCGGCGCTATCATCGATCACACGGTTCACGTTGCGGACTTGCTCAGATGGATCCTGGAAGATGAGTTCAAGTCGGTCTACGCGGAGATAGATACGAGGTTCTACGATTTTGACATCGACGACTGTGGCACACTCGCCTTTGAAATGGAGAAGGGCGTTTTCGCCACTTTGGACCCAAGCTGGTCGAGGCCGCGGGCTTACCCCACATGGGGCGATGTTACGATGGAAATCGTAGGAACCTGTGGAGTTCTCTCTGTGGACGTCTTTGCCCAGTACCTGGTTGAAGCCAGCAATTCGCAGGGGACCGTCCTTTACAGAGGATGGGGCGACAATGCTGACCTTGCGCTCGTGGCTGATTTCGTATCCGCAGTGCGCGAGGGACGTCGGCCGGCGGCAGATGGAGTCGACGGCTTGAGAGCGCTCGAGGTTGCGCTAGGCGCTTACGAATCTGCCAGACTCGGCGAGGCCATCACTCTCAACAGGGCGGGCTGCTAAAGCGTGATTCAGAGGTTTGGCATTCCTGCGGCTGTGCTCAGGGCGCAGTCAGCATATCCTGGGAGGTATAGATCATGACCAGAAAAATGAGCAGGTACGGCGCGATGATTCTTGCTGTCGTCCTTCTCGTGGGCCTCTCCTGCAGCGTAGCTGCGCAGAAGAAGGTCACGATCGTGCACTGGCAGCATCACTCGCCGGCGCGGTTTGAGGTCGTCCAGACCTTCGCAGAGGAGTTCATGAAGCAAAACCCGAACGTCAGAATAGAGATCGAGTCAGTGCCTGAGAGCGACTACTTTCAGAAACTGCTCCCCGCACTTGCGGCTGGATCCGGGCCCGACACGTTCCAGATCCCCGCAGGGCAGGTGCCCGCATACGCCGCTTCCGGCGTAATCCAGCCTATCGACACTCGCGTGGCTACCGCGCAGCAGATCGAGGCCGAGTTCATTCCGCCTGCAATCAAGAGACTGAAGCAGGGCGGAAAGTACTACGGTTTCCCTGTAGACACACAGACGATTGTCCTGTTTTACAACCCCGCGCTTTTCGAAGCCGCAGGGCTTGATCCCGATAAGCCCCCGCAGACCTGGGATGAGTTGATCAAATATGCCAAGGCTATGCACAAGCGGGACGAGAAGGGCATGACAACGCAGATGGGAGTCGCCACTGGCGGTTATGGACCTGTTTTGGTGTCGCTGATGATACAGAACGGAGCTCCCCTCTGGGATACAAAGGCGCAGCTGCCAGACTTCAACTCACCGCAGGCCATCGAGGCGCTGAAATTCGCCAGCGACTTGGTGGACGTCTACAAGGTTGAGGATACCCAGTTCGGTTCGAGGTGGAATGCATTCCGCCAGGAGAAGCTGGGCATGGTTTATGCTCACCCGGCAATGATAGGCAGTTTCAGGGCTACCGTTCCTGACCTTGTATTCAGGATAGCTGAGGTTCCCGCCCCTAAGGCCGGCGGATCCCGCTCTACGCTTCTGACTTCGTGGGCGTACGTGGTCTCCAGCAAGGCTGAGTCAGAGATATGCTCCAAATGGGTGGCATTCATGACTTCGGCCGAGGCCCAAAAGCACTGGATAGACGCCACGGGAGACCTGCCATCAAGAAGAGCTTTACTTAGTCTGCCTGAGTACAAGGACAATCCGTTGCTTGCACCTTGCATGGAGTCGATGAAGAAGTCCGCGCCATCGCCGTGGACTACCCGAAAGCTCGATGACGAGCTCATAAGGAAGGCGTATCAGTTGGTGATACTGAAGGGCGAAACCCCGGCAGCGGCATTAAAGTGGCTGACTACAGAAGGCGTGCAGGCTGAGAAGGAGCAACAGGAACTAGCAAAGCCATAAGCTGCTACAGCCCGATTGGGCCATGACCTTTGTGGTCGTGCGTAAATGGAATGTGGGTCAAGGTGCGGAGCCGGGTGTTGGCAGCCCGGCCCGCATCTCCTATGTTGCATTTGCCCTGCTCAAACTCGGCTTACACAGGGAGGTTGATGCGCCGTGAGCGCAGAGGCGACAACAATTCGACGACGTGGCGACAATGGGCGTAAGTACAGAATATACCGCCTTCAAAAGGCTAGCGCTCCGTATATCTTCATTTTGCCGGGGGTAGTCTTCTATCTCATGGTTACAATTGTGCCGATGATAACGGGGTTCTGGATGAGCTTCCACAACTGGAGCATCATCCGTCCTACACAGCCCTGGGTCGGGCTGGCCAACTACCGGAAACTCCTGGCCGACCCTCTGTTCTGGACATCTATGAAGAACACCCTGACATACTCATTGGGCGTGGTCCCGTTGCAGATGGTGCTGGCGCTCCTGGTTGCCCTCCTTCTCAATACGGGCATAAAGGGGAAGAAGTACTTCAGACTGCTATATTATCTTCCCGTGATTACCCCGCTGTCGATTGCGGCGGCTGTTTGGGCGCGGGGGGTTAACCCGATTTTCCGGATAGTTCACCAGGAAAGGAGACTCCACCGGAGTCGGACGCCAAACTGGGTGGGCGGGCCGGCCTGCGGGACTGGCTCAG
>DMOT01000292.1 GCA_003456765.1 Bacillota bacterium | reverse complement strand
CATTAAACTGGACGTGATGTCCTCCAAGCTTGAAGTAAGTGCGCACCAGGTGGGCAAGGTTATTTATGCCCGCCTCATCTTCAAGCAGCTTCGGGGAGAATTTCATGTTGAGAAGGGTGCCTCCAGTCAGCGCCTGATCCATTTTTGAGGCGGACTTGATGACCGCAGTGGGCCCGCGCCTATCAGTGCCTTGAACCGGAGATATTCCTTCTGACAGAGGCTGCCATGCCTTTCGGCCTTCCGGCGTCGCCCCTGTAACTGAGCCGAAATACACATGACACGTAGTGGGCAGCATGTTGATGCAATACCGTCCACCTCTGGTATTGGGCCGCCCGTCCACTGCGTCAAAGAATGCCTTGAAAACATCAGCCATAATGCTATCTGCCCTGTCGTCATCATTTCCATACCTCGGAGCATCCTCACGCAGCAGCCGGCGCAGACTCTCGCTGCCTTCGAAATCGCCCTTCAGGGCTTCAAGTAATTCCTCCATGCTCACGTTGGAGTTTTCAAAGACATGATGCCGAATGGCAGAAAGGCTGTCGGTGATCGTGCCTATACCCACTCCCTGGATATATGATGTATTGTACCTTGCCCCTCCGTCATTGTAATCACGGCCCTTTGCAATACAGTCATCTATCACCAGCGACATGAACGGCGCCGGCATGTACTTCGCATAGAGCCTTTCTATGACGTTATTTCCCCTAATCTTTACATCTATGAAGTAGTTGAGCTGGTCTAGGTACGCCTGCCATAGTTCGCCATAGGTTCTAAATTGCGAAGCATCGCCCGTATCAGGGCCAAGCTGTTTTCCGGTATGGATGTCGACACCGCCGAAGAGAGCCAGTTCCAGAATCTTGGGCAAGTTGAAGTAGCCGGTGAGTATGTAGGCTTCCTTGCCGAAGGCCCCGGTCTCCACACACCCAGACGTCCCCCCGCACCTGGCGTCCTCCAGGCTCTTGCCGGCTCTGAGCATCTCCTGAACTACCATGTCTGCATTGAATATGGACGGCTGCCCCCACCCCTTCCTGACTACCCTCAGGGCGCGCCTCAGGAACCGGTCTGGGTTCTTCGCAGACAGCTGTATGTTGGAGCTTGGCTGGAGAAGCCTCATCTCATCGATCACGTCTAAGATGATATATGTCAGGTCATTGACTCCATCGCGGCCGTCAGAAGTCAGCCCTCCTGAATTGATGTTTGCAAAATCTGTATAGGTGCCGCTCTCGGCGGCAGTCACGCCGACCTTGGGCGGGGCAGGCTGGTTGTTGAACTTGATCCAGAAGCACTGCAACAGCTCGCGCGCGCCATCGTCAGTCAGCGTGCCACTGTCAAGCCCTTTGCGGTAAAACGGATAAAGATGTTGGTCCAGTCGTCCGGGGTTGAATGAGTCCCACGTGTTCAACTCGGAAATGACGCCGAGATGGACGAACCAATAGGCCTGAAGGGCTTCCCAGAGATCGCGGGGCGGGTTCTCAGGCACCCATGAGCACACGTCCGCTATGCGCCTCAGTTCCGCAGCCCTCCCGGGGTCGGCCTCCTGCTCCGCCATGGATCTGGCAAGCTCGGCGTGGCGGCGAGCGAATATGCATATCCCTTGAGCAGCGATATCCATCGCCATCAGCTGTTCTTTTCTATCATGGGCTTTCGGGTCATTCAGATAGTCGAGCGACGCCAGCTGGTCTGCGATCTTCTTTCGGAGCTGTCCAAACCCCTCCCGGTAGATCTTGTCGTCGGCAACCGTATGGCCCGGGGCACGCTGCTCCATAAATTCAGTAAAGACTCCGGCCTCGTATGCGGCTTTCCACTCATCAGTCATCTCTTCGAAGATGAGATCACGCATGGACCTGCCTTTCCAGTAGGGGATTATTCTGTCTTCATAGACTCTCCTGGTTTCGGGCGAGACGGCAAAAGGTATCTTATCACGGTTGTTTAGAATATCGAGATCCTCAAGAGAATGGCAGCAGAGTTCGGGATATGTCGGCGTCGCTTTCGGGGCAGGCCCTCTCTCTCCCACGATAAGCTCCCCGTCATTGATGCAAATCCTCTTCTGTTCCATCAGATACTTGAAAGCTCGCGCCCTCTTGATCACCGGCGAGGTAGTCCTCTCACAGGCATAAAACTCCGTAATGAGCTCGGCTCTTTCTGCAGAGATGCATGGGACAGCGTCCAAGCTCTGCTGCCTCAATTTTCTGACTCTGTCGTTCACACGCTCAGCCTCCGATCCTGACACCTATTCCGGCAGACTCGAATACTCTTCTGGCACGGTCAATATCGTCGCCTCCAGGCTCCCCCACCTCACCCATCCGGTACCGACGCCCCAGACGCGCATATTTCTCATTTCCAAGTCGGTGGTAAGGCAAAATCGCCACCTGGGCAGGGCGCTTCCAGTCCAACGACTCCAATAGTCCAACGAAGCCTGCAAGACTGCCGTCGTCATCATTAAACCCAGGAATCAGGGGGATACGCAGCATCACATCACGCCCCTGGTTCACCAGCCAACGCAGGTTGGAGATGGGCAGCTCGTTGGAGCACCCGACGGCACTGATGTGCGAGTCGCAATCGACCGTCTTGACGTCGTAAAGCCAAAGGTCGACAAGGGGCGCCAGTTGCTCAATGACCCGGGGGCCAGCAAGGCCGCTGGTATCCACAGCAGTATGGATTTCCAGATCCCTGCATGTCTCGGCAAGCTCGTAAAGGAACTCCGGTTGAGCCAAAGGCTCGCCTCCGGTGAATGTGACTCCTCCTCCTGATTCATCGAAGAAAGCCCTATCCAGTTCAACTTCATTCATCACTTCAGGCACTGACATCTCCCGCCCCACTATTGAGCGCGCCCGAGTTGGGCAAACCTCGACGCACTTCCCGCATCCGGTGCAAGCTTGCGACGCCATTACCGGACGGCCATGCTCCATGCTCAGCGCCCCTTCAGGACATATGAGACTGCAAAGCCCGCATCCCGTGCACTTGCCGGGCCAGTGCATGACCTCTTGCTCGAAGCTCTGGCCTTCGGGATTGTGGCACCAGAGGCACATGGCCGGACAACCCTTGAGAAACACGGCGGTTCTTATGCCAGGCCCATCGTGTATAGA
>DMOT01000289.1 GCA_003456765.1 Bacillota bacterium | reverse complement strand
GATACAATTTATGTTATGGGCCTGGCTACTGACTACTGCGTCAAGTACACTGCGCTTGACGCGGTATCATTGGGTTACGAAACCTGGCTCATTGAGGACGGATGCAGGGGTGTGGAAGTTGCCCTTGGCGACATAGAGCGCGCGTTGGGCGAGATGGCAGTCGCGGGCGTTCATGTCGTGAAATCGCAAGATCTTGATTAGCCTCCGTTGTGACCTGGGGATAGCGGACCGCAAAGCGGCAGGCGTTGTCCCATGACATACCAAATCATGTGACAGGGAGTGGCTACAGATGAAATTCCAAGGCTTAGCAATCGGAATCCCCAAAGAGATCATGAAGGGGGAGCGGCGAGTTGCCGCAATGCCTGACACTGTCAAGAAGATGATAGCCGAAGGCGCAAAGGTACTGGTGGAGAAGGGGGCTGGAGAAGGGTCCTACTTCCACGATGAGGAGTACAAGTCAGCTGGGGCAGAGATCGTTGAGAAGGCTCAAGATCTCTTTGCCAGGGCTGATATTATTCTCAAAGTGAAAGAGCCGATCTTCAATGAGGCCTTGAAGAAGCACGAAGTGGAACTGATGCATGAGGGCCAATGTCTAATCACCTTCCTACATCCTGCAGCTCCAGCCAACCACCAGATGGTCAAAGATATGGCCGCCAAAGGCGTCATATCCCTCACGCTCGATGGAATACCGAGGATATCAAGGGCTCAGACCATGGACGCCCTCACCTCCATGAGCACCGTTGCAGGCTACAAAGCGTGCCTCATGGCAGCTAACAGGCTTCCCAAGTTCATGCCCATGGTTGGAACCGCAGTCGGCATGATCAAGCCTTCAGTAGTTACGGTTATCGGCACGGGCATTGCGGGCCTCCAGGCAGTTGCCACGGCAAAGAGATTGGGCGCTGTGGTCAACTCCGTCGATATCAGGCCTGATGCGAATGAGCAGGCCAAGAGCCTCGGAGCGAAGGCCGTAGATGTGGGCGTTCCCGCTGATATCGCCATTGCCCCCGGAGGATACGCCGCCAAGCTGCCTGACGAGTGGCTTGAGAAAGAGCGCGAGAAAGTCAAGCCCGTAGTAATCGATTCCGACATAGTCATCACTGCAGCCCTGATTCCAGGCAAACTGGCTCCGGTAATTGTGACTGAGGAAATGGTCAAGGCCATGAGGCCTGGCTCTGCAATTGTGGACATAGCGATCGACCAGGGCGGAAACGTAGAGATCACTGAGCCCGGCCAGATCACGGAGAAGTATGGCGTCAGCATTGATGGAACAAAGAATATTCCGGGAATGGTGCCGACCGCTTCTACGTGGATGTTTGCAAACAACATATACCATTACACCGCGAATCTCGTAAAAGACGGTAAGATCAACCTGGATATGAATGATGAGATCATCGCGTCTTCTCTGGTCACACGCGGTGGCGAGCTCGTCCACGCCGGTGCCCTTGAGGCAATGAACATGAAATAGGGAGTTGTGACATCCGTGTCTGAACTGTCACTTGTAATCCTCTTCGCTATCGCAACGTTTGCTGGCTACAAGGTGATAAGCCAGGTCCCCAGCTTGCTTCATACACCTCTGATGTCGGGCACTAACGCCCTTTCAGGAGTGACTGTGCTTGGGGCTCTCAGCGCGACCGCGATAGCCAGAACCCAGGGAGACTCGGCGATAGGGGCTTTCCTCGGGTGCATAGCGATAATAATGGCAATGATCAATGTTGTCGGGGGCTTTTTAGTCACCGACAGGATGCTAAGGATGTTCAAAAAGTAGGGAGGGTTCAGCGGCACTGACCGCTGTATGATCTGATGGATTGGAACACTGCAATCTTTCTCGGGCTTAGCTTGGCAGACCTACTGGGGCTGGTCTTTGTCATAGGGACAGTCTGGGGTATCAGGCTGATGAGCTCCCCGACGACTGCCGTGAGCGGCAATCTTCTCGGTGCTGTTAGCATGACAGGCGCCATCATCGTCACTCTGGTTTCAGAGAATATCGTCAGTGTGCAGATTCTCTGGATAGGAATGGCAATCGGTGGTGCACTGGGCTATACCCTTGCTGTCAAAGTGGCCATGATCCAGATGCCTCAGATGGTAGCCTTGCTGAACGGGTTTGGCGGTGGCAGCTCAGCCATTGTTTCGCTCCTGACGCTGCTGGGCCCAGTGGCAATTGGACCATTTGAAAAGGTAACTGCTGTTCTTGGGCTTCTTGTTGGCGCGGTGACGCTCTCAGGAAGCCTTATTGCTGCCGGGAAACTTGCCGGCAAGATAAATCAAAGGCCAGTGATATTCGAAAACCAGACGTTTGTGAATACTCTGGCAATAATCATATCGGTGGCTGCGGGAGTGCGGGCCATCATGGTTCCAGGTGATGGGGCTATGTGGCCGAGCATAATTGCGCTCATCGCATCATTTGCATACGGAGTGCTCTTTACCATGCGCGTAGGCGGCGCCGACATGCCGATCACAGTATCCTTGCTGAACTCACTGTCGGGTGTAGCGGCTTCCGTTTCCGGCCTTGCAATTCGCAATCCTCTGCTGGTAGCCATAGGAGCAGTCGTAGGTGCTTCTGGCCTGATCCTCACGCAGATAATGTGCAGAGCGATGAACAGGAGCCTTGGCCAGGTGCTCACGGGCAAGACCACTGTAGCGCACGTCAAAACTGGCGGCGCGAAAGGTGTGTCGGAGCCGAAGAAGGCTGTGGGCAAGAAAAAGCCTGCTTCTGAGGAACCCGACTTCATCTCCGTTGCGAGGGCCGCAAAGAAGGTAATAGTGGTTCCAGGCTACGGCATGGCCTTGGGTCAGGCCCAGGGCGATGTGAAGGCTCTCATGGACAAGCTCGAGGCCGATGGGGCAGAGGTTAAGGTGGCCATTCACCCGGTTGCCGGACGCATGCCTGGGCACATGAACGTGCTTCTGGCAGAGGCCGACGTTCCATATGACAAGCTGTACGA
>DMOT01000290.1 GCA_003456765.1 Bacillota bacterium | reverse complement strand
CTGGTGGGTGAGGTGGTGTACTTGACGAACAAGCTTACGCAAAAAGAGCAGTCTTTGCTCCGCGACCAGCTGAGCCACGAGAAACTCTGTATCCAGAAGTACAATAACTATGCTGAGCAAGCGGAAGATCCACAGCTGAAGCAGCTGTTCAGCCAGTATTCATCGCAGGAGCAGGAGCACTACGATACCATAAACCAGCTGCTCCAAGGGGGGCAGATGATCGTCAGCCCAGGCCAGGGACAGGCGCAAATGAGGCGGGACGGCCAGGGGGTTGGGCAGTACTCGATGGAAGTGGGAGCCATGGGCCAGCAGGCGAATCAACCAGTCAAGCAGGGCAAGACAGGGTTGCGCAACCAGGATGATGCGATGCTCTGCATGGACATGCTTGCGACTGAGAAGTACATTTCAAGCGCTTATGATACGGCTGTTTTCGAGTCAGCGAATACAGAGGTGCGCCAGGCACTTCAACATATTCAAACGGAAGAGCAGCAACACGGCGAGGGGCTCTTTAACTACTTGAGTCAGCGCGGGATGTACAACCCAGAGTAGAATCGGTTTTGAACGGCCCGGGAGGGCTCTCGCGGCACAGGGTGACAGGAAGGAAAACGAACAGGTCGGGGGGCGCAATCGGAGGAGGGTGTCGGCTGTTCGGAGCCTGGCACCCTCCCCCGGCATTCACCTGGCATTCACCTGGCATGCTTCTGACTTTGGAAGTGCGCTATGCACCTCCTGCTAGATTCTTCGTGTCTGCTCTAGCTCTACCTTCCTCCGCCGGCACAAGCGGCAGATCCTCTGGCCCGAGCGACCACCTCACGCCCTCATCTTCCCAGGCCGGGAACCATGGCAGTGGGCCCAGGTCTTCGTAGCGGATCTTCTTGCTCAGAGCAATGCCTGCTTGGGCCAGGTTGGGATACCTGGTGGCATCAGACAGGAGTGCTACAGGCACACTGACTGGAGTGGCGCCAACTGATCCTACCGACAAAACTGAAGAGAGCATATGCCTCGCCGACTCGACTTCGGCCGGCGAATACTGAGCCAGCGTGTAGCCGATTCCATCTGAGGGGGCGAGGTAGTATACGAGCGGATTTGCACTCAGGCCAAGTGCATTGATGTAAGCGAGCGCCGCCGCAAGCTGCGATGCATCGTCAGACTCAATCAGGTAGATGAAAGCGGGAAGATCAGAGACGTCACGTTGGATACGGCTGTAAGTCTCGCTGGTTGCCAGAATCACCGGAACCATCCGATTCACCAGGGGTGCAGATACCTGGTGCTCCATATCCCGGCCTTCGCCTTCAGTTTGAACCCGAAGATCAACCCACAAGCGGGTTGTGCCTGGAACCGGGCGCCTGACATCTTCGATGAATCGATACCCTGGGCTGGCCATGAGAACTGACCCGGGCGGCGTTTCGCCGTACGAATCCGGCATATGGCTTGCCAGGAATGATGCCGTAAGGTACTCGCCTGCGTAGGCCGGGAAATAGTGATTGCCATTTGTCCAGATCTGCTCTGCCTGGCCAAGAGTGTTGTACAGCCGGAGTGCTTCTGTGGAAGCGATGATGACGTCGTCTGTTGCGTTCATCATCAGAACCGGTCTGGGATAGAGGTCGGGGACGTTAATGGGATCGACAATCTGGAGGGCATCGACAAACTTCTGTGGGTCAAGAATCTTGATCCTGGCAGCCTGCCTGAAGGCGGCGATTACTGACAGATCGCTGTTCTCAACGATCCCGTCAACTCCTGATCCTGCCACGACGAATATCCCGCTTCGGATCCTGGGCTCCACCTTGTAAGTGAGGGAACCGACGATTCCGCCAAGGCTTATGCCTGCGATGGAAATAGCTTCAGAATCCACTTCCGGGCGCATGGTAAGCCAGTCAACTGCACGCCTCTGGTCGACTACTGACTGCCTCAGGTTGTCGCGGATCGTCTCCGGTGGTCCCACTACAAACCTTTGCCCGGATATCAGCTGTGTTCCCTTGGCTCTGCGATGGTGCTGTGGCAGACTTGGGGCGATCCCTGCTATGCCACGCTTTGCGAGGAAGTCGGCCATCATCCAGAACTGCTCTTCAGAAGGGGAGAATACTCCGTGAAGTCCAATGACGCATGGGACCGGCTGTTCTCGTGCGGTTACTGGAACGAAATAGTGGGCGTAAACCGTGTCGCCCTCGCTTTTGTAGGACACATCATAATGAAGGTACCACTGGTTGTCATGGAGCAGTGCAAAGGACTCTTCAAGAGGCTGTGTTCTGTCATAATCATAGAAGCTTTCAATCTTTCCCCGCCACATGCTGGCGCTGTCTGAGCCTGCTTTAACTAGGCCGGCCATAAAGACCAGCAGAATTGATATTATAAGTGTGGCGATTCGCTTTCTCCTCATTTTGGTACCACCCTTTTAACTGGTTATTCGAGTTTGCTCTATCATGATACAACTTTTCCCCGACGAGGAGCAAAGAGTATTTGCGTAGAAAGATATCCACTACTGGCGATGCTGGAGATTTGGAGGTGCGCGAGTGTCACTCAAGAAGAGGATGCCTGAGAGGCCCTGTAGTGTGACTGGAGTGAGAGAGATTGCAAGCCCTACCGATCCAGAGCTAGGGCTGGCTTATGTCCATCTGGGAACGGTCTGTGAGGAAGCGGGTGAGGACAGGGGGTTCAACTTCGGCCCCCTTGAGACTGTAGCGGTCATCATGGCCGGAACGGCTGAGGTTCTGTGGGAGGGCGAAGACGGCGTCGAAAGGTGCGAGAGGATTGGCGGCCGGAGGGATGTATTCGACGGTCCTCCCTGGGCGTTCTTTGCCTACCCTTTCACTACTTTCGGTGTTCGAGCGCTGTCTCCGTTTGTGGAGATGGTGCTCGTGAGAGCTGAACCGCCTGAACCTGAACTTGAACCTAGCCCCGGATTCGAGGCCGGGCCCTACGGGCAGGGCGGCCCTGGCTTCAGTGAGCATTCATCGGGCGAAAGGGGCGGATCAGGGCGTTGGAGCCGAGGATGGCCGGAGGCGCCGCGTGGCGTGGAGATAGTCTCGCCTGACGATGTCGTCTGCGAGAAGGCCGGGAAGAAGGAATGGGAGCGGAAGGTCAGCCTGATTGTGGGGCCGGAGAGTCGGGTAGGGGCGCGTCGGCTCATCGTGGGGGAGTCCTTAGCCCTCCAGGGCAACTGGCTGGCATACCCCGGGCACAAACACGACGAGGACATCACAGGCGAAGAGGCCAGGCTGGAGGAGGTATACCATTTCCGCTTCAGGCCCCAGCGGGGATTTGGAATGGGAAGAGTTTACTCTCCCGAGCGGCGATTTGATCAGGCCTATACGGTGGAAAACGGTGATACGCTGGCGATCCCCTTCGGCTACCACACTGTTGCGGCAGCGCCTCGATACGACATGTACTGCCTGTGGGCTCTTGCTGGCAAGAAGCGGGAGATGCTATCGAGGGAGGACGAGTGTCACGCCTGGGTCCATAATACCCGGTGACGGAAGCCGCCGCAGGCTAGAATAGGCTCAGGGGTTTTGCCAAACCACAGGTGTCCGAGAATGTGGGATTGGACTGCCCTAGCCTAGCCTGGCCTAGCCAGGCGTTGGCCATTGCCCGCAATCCAAAGCCTAGTCGCTCCAATAGGCCGAGATACTTCTTGCGAGTTACCTAGAGCCGGTATGATGCGAGTCGGCTTCCGATTGCGCCTGCGAATGCCGCTTTGAGCAGGTCGCCGGGAAGGTACGGAAGTGCGCCGACTGCTATTGCACGCGTTACGGGGAGTTGCGTCGCCAGGCTCAGCTGAATTACTCCCAGTATGTAGACTACTGCCACGCCGCCAATTGCAGAGGCTGCAGCAGCCAGTTTCCAGCTGAGCCTAGTTCCTCTGGAGGCGTACATACGGACGATTGACGACGACACGTAGGCCCCCGCCGCCATGCCCCAGATGTATCCCCCGGTGGGGCCCAGAAGCACACCTATGCCCGCGCGGCCTCCGGCGTAGACCGGCAGTCCCACTGCGCCTGCCGCCAGATATGCAAGCTGGCTTCCTGCCGCGGCTTTGGGCGAAAGAAGCAGACCGGCCAGCATTGCTCCGAAGGATTGCCCTGTGATCGGAACTGGGCTGAACGGGACTGGGAAGGAAACGTGGGCCAGCACTGCTGTGACGGCGCCCAGCATGGCGCCTCTGACAAGCAGCTTGATGTCATGCTCTCTTTCCTTGTGTGACACAGATTCATCACTTGCCTCGAAAATAGTGCGGCATGTTCGCGTGGGGACTAGATCGTCCCTAGTTATTCTATCGTGGAGCGGTGAATCTGATCAACCAGACGCTAGAGGTTCTTCAAGACCGGTTGGGCCTGTCTGAATAGGGGAGTCCCGGCGGCTCCCACCATTTCGAACGCCGCTGCCTGAGCTGTGGTAATCACTGCTCCCGCCTGGCGCATTCTCTCCATTGCCAGCTTCCTGTCGAACGCCTTGACGGATGATGAGGCATCTTGAAGCACGTATACCTCGTATCCCATGGCCACAGCGTCAAGGGCGGTCTGCGCCACGCAGATGTGGGCCTCAACCCCAAGAAGGATGAACTGGTCCCGCCGCAAAGCGCGTACCGCTGATTCTACCTCAGGAGTCCTGAGAGCGCTGAAGGTCATCTTGGAGTAGACCTGCGAATCTCCCAGGGCCTCCCGCACCAGGTCGGTTGTGGGGCCCAGGCGATCAGGGTTCTGCTCCAGACGCAGGACTGGAATGTCAGCCATGCGGGCCACTCTTATGAAGCTCGCTGCCTGGGCGATGACCTCATCACGATCCTCGACCGCTGCCAGGATCTTGTCCTGAAAGTCGATGGAGAAAACCAGGGCTGTGCCTGGATCTATCATCTGGGGCCTCCGCTTCAAGTTCAATGCAAACACCCCCTCATTCAAGACAGGTATTCGGTACTCGAGGCAGTCTTCCTTCGAGGATGCCCTGGCGGCTTTTTCAGCGGTTCAGGGTGTAGGTCTCAATGGCATGCCTGCCTGAGCAGCAAGAGAAACCCCGCCCGCAGGATAAATGTGAATTAGGTGGAACCACTAGAAACACAGAATGGGATTTGCGGGAAAGGGCTATCCGATGCCGGCTCCGCCCGACCAGGCCTGTCGCTGTAGTGAAGGCTTCCGGTTTCGCGTCTAATGTTCCATGGCATGCTGGGCGCAAGCAGAGGGGCGGGCCGGCTGGCGTGCGGCATAGTATGATGTTACACCGTACGGATAGGCAGTAGCCTGAAGAGTATTCCCTGACGGAGTTCTACCGCATCAGGCAGGAGGTATGGCAGTGCAGATCGACAGCGAAAGCAAGCTCCAACAGGTACCTGAAAGGCGCAGAGTGTGGAAGGCGTTAGTGTTAGCAGTACTGCTGATAGTGCTCGTCATTGCAGTGTTTTGGGCTGCAGGCGAGATGATCTTTCGTCACGGCGCGGCTCCCCTGCCCGAAGGCGCCGACTCCGGGCAGGTATCATCTTTGAGGCTGCGCAATCTTGACGGGGAGTTTGAGGTTGTGGCCATCGATGTCGGACGGGCCCAGGGCATGCGGCCCACCCTGGATCTGGGCATCAGCTTCTGGGCCCAGCTGGCCGACTTTGAGATTACCCTTCTTGGCCCGGGCGGAAATGTGATGTGGCAGGAGGATTTTAGCGCGAGGATGGCACAGGTGAGCGCCCCGAAGATATCATTTGAAGCGACTGCCAGAGGACAATGGCGGTTGATCCTGAGCGGCCGGGCCAAGAATCTCATGTTGAGTGTGGCGTGGGAAATCGAAGAGTAGATTTCGGGGAAAGATTGTGAAGGTGCTATCGCCAGAATGGACTATTTATGATATAGGAGAGGCTTGCTGCGCTCTGGCTTGTAGGCGGCAGCGGGCTGAGCAAAGCCTGGAAAGGGGGTGAACGAATTGGCGCGTGACTACAACGAGATCAAGACGGAGTTCGTCCGCGACAGGCTGAAGGAGACGAGCTTCGAGGATCGGGGCTACATCAATGCCCTGATGGCGCTGGAGATCTTCGTGGACAGGCAGATGAACAAGAAGTACATCTCCAGCACTGACGGACGCTACTTCAACGAACTCTCCCGAAGGTTCCCAATGGAGTACGAGTGCATCAAGAAGGAGATGCGGGAAGGAGTCACAACCTCTTTCAGCGACTTCATCAACATGCAAGTCGAACACGACCGCGCAGAGCGGCAACGGGATGTGGACTTCGAAGAGTTGAGACTCCGGCGGCTTGAAGAGATGAAACGTAGGGAGCTGGAGTTGCGCGAGAAGTGGAAGGAGCTTGGCGGCAAGGACTAGCCTGGTGCCGCGCAAACGGCGGGGACCCCTCACCTCGCCCTCTCAATAAGAACTCTGTGTCAATTCAATCATCCCACCTGTCTTGACTGGATCATCAGAATCACCTCTTACATTCATGTCACATTCTTGATATTTCCCTGAGAGTTTGGACTTGCCGTTGCCAGGAAGGGCGAAGGTCAGGCAATGAAGGTATGCGCACGTAAATGGGTAATAGATAACAGGGAGGCATATGACTGGACACGGAGGAGATTACTTGAACAAGTACGGGCGTCTGGAGAAAACGGTGCGGCGAAGGGTTGTGCTCTCAGCACTAATTGTCTTGATAGTATTTGCATGTTCTGTTCGGTTGTGGGCGGCGCCGATAGTCGTTAAAGAAGAGCAGTTCGGGGAACTCATGTCAGAGCTGCTTGACCTGACATCCGACCTGGAGGAATCCATCGAGAAAATCAGAAGCCTTGTGGATTCGGGGAACGGATCTTGCGGCGACTGGGTTAGGGCGGGGGAGTCCATCGACACCCAGTTTGACAGGGCGTGGGATGCGGCGGTGCTTTCCGACGAATACAGGGACGGCGGAGACATTATTGAGGGGCAGATCTACGGGTTTCTTGGAGCGTGGGCCCGAAGCATCCTGTCGGGGCTGCGTGCATTGGACCAGGCAGTCTCGTTGGTATTGGACGCGCCCGGAGGGCTAGACATGGCGTCGGACGGGACAGCTCACAAGTCGGCCATGACTGCACTGATCACCAGCGCTGAAACGTGCGACAATGTGGCTGTAATGTGCGGGATATCTGCGCTCAATACCCTCCTTATGGCAACCGGGTTCAGGATGATTATGGGCGGAAATGGCCAGTAGCCCAAAGCAACCTGGAGATGTCGTTGTGGGAGCATTGGGGACGAGGGTGTAGAGCCAATATCCGGTATGGTATAACGAAGTAGTTTGTGCGCAGGGAGGTGTTGTGTGATGAGGCTCGGGTTGCGAGCGATTGCATTTACTCTGGCGCTCTTTGCGGCGATGGCATGCGTATCCACAGATTGCATGGGGGCTGCTACGGTTCCTTCAAGTAGTAGGTTGAGGGTGGGAATCATCAGCTTTACGGGTTCTTTCAACTATCAATACGTTCAATACGCCGCGAATTGTCTTTCAGACGCTTTGGTTGGCATGGGCAGGTTCGAGGTCATTGAAAGGGAGCATATCCAGCGGATACTTTCGGAGCAGAGATTTCAGGTGTCAGGCGCTGTCAACCCTGACACGGCGGTGCGGCTGGGCGAAATTCTCGGCATTGACTACACATTCATCGGATCCCTCGACAGGTGCTCGGCCAAGAGCGATTACTGGACCGATAAGGACGGTAAGAGGCACTACTACTATTCTGGATCTGCAGAGGTATCTATCAGGATTGTAGATGCTTCCACAGGGGCTATTCTCTCAAGCTTCCGCTTGACAGGCAGTGGCACAGACAATTCGTCTACATCCGCTGCATGCATGAACGCCATAAGGTCGTGCTTCGACTCATCCTTCCAGAGCCGGCTTGCCACTGCATTTCCGGTGATTGCCCGAGTGCTGGAATACAGGGGTAAAGACGAGGTCTACATCTTCACGGATGAGAGCTCCGTAATCTCCAAAGGGAGCGATTTTCGCATTCTGCGCCCCAATGTTGCGGAGGTCGGAGAGCCGGGGTTCGAGCACCGTTTCATGTCCAGCGACGAGGTGGCTATAGTAAGGATTGTTTCTGTTTACGGCACCGTGGGTAAGGGGAAGGTCGTGAAATCGTCAGGGGAGATCATGGCAGGCGATTATGCCGTTGAGCTCCAGGGATATGCCACTGCTGGAGAAGTGATCGCCGGCATTATCGGCATAGCGGGGCTGATTGTTTTGATCCTCCTGGCTTCGATGCTCGAGCAATAGCAGGACAGGTTGCGCCGCGTTTCCGCGCAACCTGGCAGCAGAAAGGGCCATGCGCGCTGATTGCGATTGCGTGGCCTTTTTCACCGATGGCATTGGTGGAATCCAGAGGTTATACAGGGATGATAGAGAATATTTAGAGGCAGAATGTCAGGGGCGGTGCAATGG
>DMOT01000288.1 GCA_003456765.1 Bacillota bacterium | reverse complement strand
TCCATCTCCAGCCTTCCACACCATCCCGCTGGCCCTCACTTGATAGCCTGGGACGTTTTTATCGCGTCGGCGGTATTCAGGGACTTCAACGACAAGCCCCCCGTAGCGGAGCGCCTCCAGGAGATCCATTAACACGCTTTCGGCTTCATCTAAGCTGAGTTTTTCGGGATAGTCCGGGAAAGTTGTTCTTCTCCGGAGGTAACCGCAGTATAAGCCCCTCCCGGAAGCGTAGAGATCGTCGCCTCCACCGTCCCGCGTCTTCGGACGAGGGCCGGGAAACAGGGCTGCGGCGGTCTTCATTCTCTCCCCTTCGTCGATAGCCCAAGGCTCTATGAGATTCTGCACGCTTTGGCGTCGGATAACTTCCCCGTAATCAGGCTCCAAGCATTCCACATTGATCGCAAGACCACGCCTCATGTAGTCAAGTAGAACCTCGCATGCGGCTTTCCTAGTTTCAAGGGAAGCCCCCCTCAGAGATACGTGTTTGCTGCTCCAGACACTTTCATCCGCGCACAGTTCACCCAAAGCCGTGTATTCTATCCTGAGCAGATCGCATTGCTCCAGGTTAGGGGAGTTGACTCGCCAACCCCGTTCCAAGTCACAATAAAGCGTGTATTCCAAAACGCTTTGCATGGACCTTCGAGCCCGGGATCGAACCTGATAGTCAAGACCATACTCACCTCCGGAAGCATACGATTCTAGAGGAAGATTTAGGGCATCAAGGACTCTGAGAGGAAGCACATCGTGGGTAAGCCCTCTCTCTCCCGCCTCCGTCATGGCCTTGTATAGGGCGGAGCGGATCAGGCCTACCTGAACGAAGTCATTGAAATGGCCTGCCTGAAGCGAGGCATCCTGCCTGTTGTCAGTGAAACTCAGTAGTTTGCGGGTGCTGCTATCTAGCTCATCAGACTTTCGCAGCGATTGGACTGCTGACAGGCTGATAATCGTAGTCGCGCTGCTCCGCCCCTCTGTAGCCAGGGTAGACAGCTTGCCGTATTCCCCACCTCTGGCTGATGTATGCGCAATTCCGCAATACGGGCAGAACTGGAATGGAGACGGCACGAATGCACACACGATGCGATCATTATCTGCCGATTGCGCGACTGTCCCATCTGGACGAAGAGAAACAAGGTGTGGTATTCTCTCCTGGTAGTATCTCTTGATCCTCCGCCCAGTTGCCATTTCCTCCACCCAGTTATCGGGAACCCTCGCCACAACTTCAGCATCATCGATCGGCCACGGCTTGTCATCGTCAATATAGAGATATCCAAAACGGTACGATCTATCATCCCGTTCGTCATCGAGAGTCATGTCGCCAAACTGACGAGGTTCATAGCACACTTGCCCAGTTCCAGTCTGGGTTACCTGCGTCACGCTGTAGTACTCGTGGCCGCATTCGCGGCAGAAGACGAGCGGGTACAGAAAACGGGACCTGTCCTCCCCTGGGACATAACGCTGCCCCCGAAGGGTTATGTATCGCTCATCGGGGAATCCTATCGACGCGTAGGCAGTATCGCCTCTGCTTATCATCTGGTGAAGTTTGAAAGCGAATGGCGCCGCCTCAGTCTGCGGATGAGCGTTTTCACGATCGTAACTGGCTGCAAGCCTACTCTGGATCGCCTCCCTGCAAAGCCGTTCGTCAAGTCGGGTGAGATTCGCGAGCTTCCGCCCCGCTCCCTTTGGTCCTGTTATGCTCATCGGTACTTGCCGAACGAGCCTTCCAGTGGTCTCTTCCTTGCGCACGCCAAGTGTGCTCTCTATCCATATGGACAGGGGATCCGTTCTGAATGCCTCGTAGCCTTTAGGCGTAGAAGATTCCGGATGCATGATGCATTGCGTGAGCTCTTCTATGAACTTGGGATCGCTCAGATCCCGTTCGGGAGTGACACGGCATAGCGTCTCGCCGATAACATGATCGGGAGCAACAGCACTCCCGAAGAGCAAGCTAGCCACCTCTGCCACCTGGATCTGCTGATCCCTGAAATCGCCTTCACTGGCCATAGTCGCAGATGTGCCAACACATTGCAGATTCGGGGCCTCGAACGCCTCCCGGACGCGACGCACCAACATGGCAACATCTGCGCCCTGACGGCCCCGATACGTATGTAATTCATCAAGAACAAGAAAACGAAGGCCTTTTCCTGCCCAAACCAGCCCCCTCTCACGCACGCGCGTGAGTATCAGCTCGAGCATGACATAGTTTGTGAGAAGAATGTCGGGAGGGTTCTCCTGGATTTCTTCGCGTTCCTTCATGCTTTCCTGCCCGGTATAACGCCGAAACGTCACCGGTTCTTGCCCTTCAGGGTATCCATGTTTTAGGTATCTGGCGAGTTCCTCCATTTGGCTATTTGCCAAGGCGTTCATGGGATAGACGATAATTGCTTGGATGCCCTTGCCTGAACCGTTCTTGAGGACGTGATTGACGATGGGTATTATGAAAGCGAGGCTCTTGCCGGAACCCGTCCCGGTAGTCAAAACGTAGTCCCCCCCGCTGCTCGCCGCGCGAATCGCTTCCTCTTGGTGTTTGTAAAGGCGGAGCGGTTTGCCGAGGCTGTGAGGAGTCTTGTCACGCCGGAAGATCCTACTGCACTCGCGATGAAGCAGTCCTTCCTCAACAAGATCATCAAGGTACTTCGCCTGTTCATAGGAGGGGTTCAGTTGTATCAGAGGCTCCGGCCATAGGAAGCCATGCTTGAACTCCTCATCGACCTTTCCTCTTATGCGTTCATCGTTGATATGTATGAATCCAGTAACGTAATCCTTGAAATCACTGACGAGCTGATCTCGAACCTTAAAGACATTAAACACTTTCCCCACAAGTGCCCACCTGCCCGCATCTCATGTTCTCTGACTGGAATATCTGGCATCGTAGTGCAATTTGCTCAATTTGATACATTATTCTCAATTGTTCTTTGTTTGTCCTCTATTATGGCTGCCATTTTAGTGGCTTTATCTAGGTAGTGGCTGGATACGGGGGTTGGCAATGCAGTAACGGTGGACAGCCTATAACCGACTGAGAGCGGGGGCAGAAGCGAACAAGACCCGGCCCTGTATGCACCAGCTGGGGATGCGCATTGCAAATAGTAATAG
>DMOT01000110.1:3238-4352 GCA_003456765.1 Bacillota bacterium | reverse complement strand
ACGCCGGCCAGGTTGATCTCGCGCGCTGCGTGGGCCAGCCCGAAATGGCTCAGGCGCAGAGGCGTGCCGCCGAAGGTGCAGGTCTCAATAACCTGGGCGCCGGCATCAATATACTGCCGGTGGATCGATTCCACTTCATCCGGACGATCCAGGCACCACGCTTCAGGGCAGGCTCCAGGGGGCAGTCCGCGCGCCTGGAGCATAGTTCCGAATGCCCCGTCGAAGACGAACACCTCATCTCCCCGGATAAGGTCCTCTTTGCGCGCATTCATCCGTTCGACACCACCTTGCGCAGGCCGCCGGCGGATGCCAGGGGTAACGATGAGGCTGGAGCAACGGCAAAGCCCCTTTCGGACAATGCGTCCAGAACGCCTATCACCCGCTTCGAGCTGTTCATGGGGAAGATGTGTATCCCGGCGATGTCACGGCCTATCTCAGAAAGCAACTCTGCAGCCAGCCTGTATCCTTCGCCGTCTCCCCCGGCGCGCATCCGGTCGATGACCCAGTCGGGCACTGCCATGCCGGGAACGTTCTCTTTGAGGTGAACGGCAAAGGCGGCGTCTTTGATCGGGAGTATACCGTAGAGGATCGGGATGCGTACCCGTCCGTCTGTGGCTTCGGCCCACCTCTCGTAGGCCCGCGGATCGAAAATCGGCTGGGTTTGGACGAAGTGCGCCCCTGCCGCGATCTTCTGCTCGAGCCTCGATATCTCAGCCTCCAGGTCCTCTGCGTTGGGATTGGCCACGCAACCGATGGCAAAATCGGTCCCTTCATCGAGGTTGCCGCCGCCCACTGTCTGTCCGGAATTGAGCGTCGCGGCAAGGTCGATCAGCCCTACTGCGTCTACCTCGAACACTCCATGGGCCTCTGGGTGGTCTCCCCTTGTGGGCGGGTCGCCCCGGAGCGCCAGTATGTTCCTGACGCCAAGCCCGGAGGCGCCCAGGAGCTCTGCCTGGAGCCCTATGGTGTTCCGGTCGCGGCACGTCAGGTGGAAAATCGCCTCAACCCCCACATCGCGCTGGATGAGGTGAGCCAGGGTAATAGGGCTCATCCTCACATTGGCCATGGGGCAGTCCGCCACATTCACCGCGTCCACCCGGTCGGAAAACCTTCG
>DMOT01000110.1:0-3137 GCA_003456765.1 Bacillota bacterium | reverse complement strand
TCCCCCAGGCAAAATGCCTGGGACGAAAGGATTATTCCTTCGTGGTACCACCCAGGTTCGCACGTATCTCGCGATGCCGTGCCTCGGCAGGTGCGGCAAATCAAGCTGACTTGCTAGACCCCGGCGCTCTAACGGGCGCACACGTCCGCGTCTACTTTTCCCTGCCGCACAAGATGCGGCATAGAGGAAGTTTGGGCGGCCACTCAGGGGCCATGTTCCTTGCATTTCCACGGTTCCGGCTTTCAGCTCGTGGCCGGCTCTCTGTGCCCGGTACTACGCAAGTACTCATCCCCGTCATTGCGTTTAGCTGCGATCTTGAATTTGGAGATAGTATATACCCGCTGCGCAGCAGCTGTCAAGGTTGGCAATTTCCAGTTTCAATTTCCAGAATGACGGCCGGGGGCAGGCAACCATGTTCTTTACGAGGGCGAGAGCGACGCGCATAGCGCATATGCTCCCGACCACGGGATCCATGCGGATGTTCCGTGGCAAACAGGTGCGGGTTCCGACATCCGGCACACCGAAGGTTGATCTCTTTGGCCTGCATGAGGATGAGTTGAGGGAAAACCACAGAAAGCTTCGACGCAAGTCCATGGTTCCGCGGGTGGGTTGCACTCTGTGCTTGAACGGCGGTTTATGCATTCAATGCACCCATAGGAAGGGCGACCTGAGTCTGCCTCCAAGAGACATGTCTAATATTTAGTCCGTTTTCGGGCGCGGGTGTCTAAATTTTGGACCAGCCCGGTCTAAGTTTTGGACACCTGAAGCGGGAAGGTAGTATCAGGCAGGGATAAGAAGGAAGTACCTGGCACGAAGAGCCAGGTCCACGCATTAAATGGATATGCAAAAGCGCATAATCCCACATATTGGATCGGTGCGCCTAGAACGGTCTAAATTTTAGACGGCCCCTGTCTAAATCTTAGTCGTTTGCGATCACAATGTGATCAAAAATGAGACCGGTTCGCAAAATCAGCTCGCCCCACGGCCAACCCGGATGCAAGTGTGCCCGCGGAGAGTTGCATGGACCAGCTCTCTACACCTCCCGCAGGGTAGATGGAAAGACCCGCCATGATTATGTTCCAAGACGCAAGGGCGACCTGGCCAAGGCGCTGGTTGGAAGGCATACGAAGCTGTATCGGGCAAGAGCGCAGATTCAGAAGTTGAACCAGGAGCTCAACGGAATCCTGGACCAAATCGTTGAATGCAGACGCGTGGGGTTCCCTGAATCGAAGTAAAGCCATCGCGTATCTGTCCTATTCGTCCTTCAGAGTTTCTACATACTTCTTGATTCCCTGCTCATCCTCAGCCGACAAGCCGTCCTTATTCGTATAATGCCGACATGTCCCCTTATGTCCTAGTTCAACTTACAGAGAATCCAGCAGCGCGGTTTCAACAAGTCAAGTGGATGTCAGGAGAGGACACGGCATGATGACGTGAAGACACCTTCGCAATATGCGACGTTTACGCGCTTTCAAGCCGTAGGCTAGGTGACTGCACATTCTCATTGACATTGAAGCGCAAACAAGCCAGCTGAGACGGGGAGTGCCTAAGAATTGGGCAGTTGCGTTGGAGTAATGCCTCCTCCAGACCGCAACCGTGATCAAGAGCCAGGAGAACCTATTGGAATATTCAGCACAATGGTTACTGCAGCAACAACATCATCCATCTCCTCAGCTGAGAGTACCCCTCTACACCTGACAAACCTTCTTTCATCAAGGCTGCGTATCTGCAGCGCATCTGCCGCACAAGCCTTGACCAGGCCATTGCTTGCATTCGGAGTAAGCTTGACCATCCATGGATGTTTGGCATACCTGCTTTTCCACTCAGTAATCGGAACGACAACACGTAAGGGCAAGGTTCCTATGAAATCACTGCTAGCAACTATACACGGCCTAGTCTTCTGGATTTCAGTCCCTACAGTCGGATCCAGATTGATATCCCAGACCTGGCCCCGCTCAATCGGCGTCCATCTGGTCATACTCAAGAAACTCCTCTTGATCCAGTCTGGTCCACTCAGTAACTTCATCTGAGCTTCGGTAGAGTGCCGCAGCTTCAGCCGCTCGCATGGCCAAAGCCTCCTCATCAATCTCTACCTCAGACATCCGCTTGTGCTCCAGAATCTCCTCGGCAGCGGTTGGCGTCAACAGACCTTCTGCAACTGCTCGATGCACCAGTAGGAGCATTCTGACGGGCTTCTCTTCAGGCAATGGCTGGCCAGGCTCTTCCTTGCGCCAACCTCGTGACCCGAATGTGCGGCACAAAGCTTTGTAGTATGACCCGGAGATTATGCCGAGATCGTACGCGCGGCGCACCCACGCTTGCATGCTCATTCCGTAGGTTTGCTTCAGTATGCGAAGCTCTGTAAGGTCGAGCCTTGACCGCTTCTCACCTAGTTCCCCAATGACGACCTTCGCAGGAGCAAGAAATGCCCCCGCAAACCTGTGAGCAGCCTTTTCGATGTCACGTTGATCGGAACCGTACAAGACCAGATGCCCAAGCTCATGGGCAAGAGTGAACCGTTGCCTGTCACCCGCCATTCCGGCCGGAATAGCTATGACTGGAATAGTGTGATTCGCATAGCATGAGAATCCGTCGAATCCCTCCACTCTGTCTAAGACCACGACCTTCACACCATGCTCTTCAAGGGCAAAGATAACACTATCAATAGGATCAGACCCAAGGTCCCATAGATCCCTCAATCGGTCTGCAGCGGACTCCGCATCGGATACCGATTTTATTGCTCCTAGGTCAACATGGAACTCTGCTCCGATTCTTTCAGGGAATAGATCTTCCACGGAGAGGTACGTTTCCAGACTGGACGTAATCCTAGCCTCGATCGACTCCTGCTGCTTCTTCCCGAGGCGGCTCCTTTTTCTGTAAGCACTTGCACACAACTCGACTTGGGTGCGGCGGAAGAAGAACTCGATATCTACTCCGAACGCGCCAGCCAAACCAACAAGCACTGAAGCGCGAGGCATGATCTCTCCTCGCTCATATCTGTAAATCGCGTTCCTGGACACGCCTACTGTTTTCGCGACGTCTCGTACGCTCAACCCTGCGGCAACTCGCGCTTGCCTGATGCGATTGCCAATGTTCACTGATCTAACCCCCTTGGTTTACATTTTACACTCTGGTTG
>DMOT01000097.1 GCA_003456765.1 Bacillota bacterium | reverse complement strand
GACGACATGTCGCCCAAAGTCTCGGTTACCTCGCCCGCGCCACTTGCAGCCGATTGTATCATCTCCAGCTTACGTGCGAATGACTCCAATCTGCTCTGCCACAGCTTCAGGTTGGCAAGGAGCGAGTCATAGCTTCCTGAGAACATGGCCACAACATCTGCGGTGGCCTGCAAGCTCTCTATAGCCCCCAACGCCTGTTCAGTCAGATGAAGCAGGGTCTTCACGGCCTGCCCGTCAATGCGCACATCTCCTGCATCACCTTCCACCCCGAGGCTCTCCAGGGCCCTCTGGAGATTGATGAGAGAGTCTATTGCGCGTTCGTACGAGTCCAGGGCTTCCTCTCCCATCTGGGCCGCCATCAGCGCATCATCGACTACGGAATCGTACTCGGCCAACAGCTCTTCTGCTTCCGACAATGACAGCGACAGCTCCTCCTGAGGGCGGCTTGTTTGCGCCCTTCCCACAAAGCCGGAGACGACCCCGTCCTCAAGCAGATATGCCGAAAGGGCCTGGGATGAGTCGCCTATCTGCGGCCTGTCGCCGCCCGACACTATTATGCCGTGCACCTGACCTGCCTCAACATCAGTTACTGACATAACCATGTCCTCAGGCACCGGTTGCGAACCGATGGGCCTGTCATTTACCGACAGAATGACAGAATCGCCTTCACGAACTCCCAACGTTTCTGCGTTCCCCGCAGACCGGATAGAGCCGTCTCCTCCCTGAGCTACATCTATGACAGCCTGTGGTGCCCATGCCTCCAGAAATCCTCGTATCTTGACCATAGCTCCGGCCAGAAGCTGAGCCTGGTCAGCTTCTCCTCCCGGAGTCAAATCGCGAACCGCTACATCGTGTCCGCCCATGCGTGTCAACTGTTGGCTTACACTTTCGATAAGCTCGCCGCGGTGGGTGCTTTGAGTCGCCAATGCCCCCGGCGCCAGCCTCACATCAATCACCTGGTACTGCCTGAGCACAGCCTCTGCAGCTTGTGCCACAAACCTGGCACGTTCGGCAGACTCGCATATGAGGTGGATGTTCCCGCCGTCGCGCACAACGAACTCGACCCCATCGACCTCGCCCAATTTGGATCTCAAGGTAGGCACAGCCTTTGAACTTATCCCGCTCACGGTCACTTTAGGCTCCAGCAAGAGCGTGTATCCGGCAAACCCGGGAATGCCCGTGACAGCCTGGATTAGAGTAGTTGTGGATTCCTCGTCTTTGCGCGGCAGCGATACAAGGAAGTTCGACCTTGTAAGTACCGTGGCGCTCTCCCTTATCCGAGCTCCCGGCAACTGGGCCCTCAGTGTCGACTTCAATGCGCGCAACGACTCGTCCCTGATCTCAGTTCTCACGTGAACCACCAGATCGTACTCTCCGTATTCGCCGACAACTCCTGAGACCGTATGAGCAAAGAAGCGGTCTGCAGCGGCTGCAATCCCGGCCGCTGCAAAGGACCCGAGCACGATTGTGACCAGGCAAACCGCCACAACATCCAACACAAACCCACCGCGCATCAGGGCGTACATGCAGCTAAACCCCCCATTCACTCGACATTATAGCATGTGCGCCAGTCCCAAACGCTGAGAATTCCTTGTTGAATTGGAAGGGGGGCCGCGATGCAGCCCCCCTCAAGTGCCACTATCTACTTGCCTGAAACCGAACGGTTCATGTGGAGCACAACCACATGTGCTATTCTTCTACCTCAAAGGTGATCACGACGGGCTGGCCTTCAGCTTCCACCAGTTCCTTGTCAGTGTAGAGAGTTGCCCTGTCGCATCTTATGCTCTTGTCGCCTTCATCTTCAATGAACACAGAGCCTTCGAGCACGAGCTCTTTCTGGGCATTATCATAATCTGCCTTCTGCGCCTGAGCCTTCTGGGCGTCCTTGGTTATCAAGACCGAGCCCCGGGCCGCGAAATTCTGAGTCTTCGTGGAAATATTCAACGTGTCACACGTAACTGTGACAATCGAGATCCTGGGCTTTCCCGACTCGTCCTTCTCCGCCTGCTCTTCGCGCTTTTCAAGCTTCACATTCCCTCTGACCTCGGCGCTATCCTTCTTTAGATCCACATCCATCTCCCTGGCAGTCACAGTCACGTCCTGCTGCGTCAATGTAACGCCGCCTGAAAGCTTAGCCGTCTCCGCGGCGTTGTCCATGACCGCGCTTGCCGCAACAATCACCGTGTCATCATATTGTATGGTCACGCCGCCCTCAATAATGGTCTTGCCCTTCGACCCCTCATAGCGCGCCCTCCCGTGCACCTCCACGATCACCGTTTTCTTGGCTGCCTCTGCAACAATTGCAGCTGAAGCCATAAATGCAAGCAACACCAGGATCGACACCGCTCTTCTACGCGCCCGCCCTATCACTTCGCTCCCCCCTTAGTCGTCATCGCCTATCTCAAACTCAATCCTCGTCCCGCCCCATGCTTCAAAGGAGTTCGAATCGGGATCGAATCGGATCTCGCCGCCCTTCATGACGATATCCCGGCCGCCAAACCCTTCATGAATAGTCAAGTTGCCGCTGGCACAGATCTCATCAGAAGCCACATCCACCTGAAGAGAATCGGCAGAGACTACCCCCTGCTCAGTCATTATCTCTGCAGGCCCTGGAATGACCACCATGGAATCGCCGGGCGTCCATTCCAGTTCATCCGTTGATAAAAGCTTCCTTTCCTCCGAGTACACATCAACCCCTCCCGAAAGAAACAATCTGCCAGGTCCGGTATGGAAAATGCCCTTGGACGCCTTGAAGGAGAGATAGACCTCATCCTCCCTGTATATCTCACCATGCATGATCTCGCCGATCTCAATGCGTTTATCCTCATCCTTTAAGCCTACATGGGAAGCCGAGATCCTCCATGCCCTTTCACCATCGCTTCGACCCTCAATGCTCACACCCTCGAACAGGAGCTCGCTTGTCGGGCTATTCGCGTCTCCCGAACTCTCTCCTTCCCCATCAGGCGGCTCGTTCAAAACAAACGCGTAGATGTAAAGGCAAGCAAGAACAAGCGCTATGAAAGCGCTGACTCTCCTGACTATCCTCGGGTCCATCAGCAAGCACCCTCCTTGCCAAGCCTCAGGCTGCTTCAGCCTTCTCTTGTAGCAGGCTTACTGTGAGAGTAGTATTCCTTCCTCCCCCAGACCAAACCCGAGAGGCGTACCGGGGAAGGCTTTCAGCCTGAACTCCAGCCACACCCGTCTCGACGCATGCTGGTAGGTCAAAGCCACCTCCCGGCAGTGAAGATCCCGCGTGATCCCGATGTCGCCCCGCACCAGGCCGCCCTTGTAGAAATCGTACACTCCTGCCCACTGGAAACGCCATTCGGGGCTGAATCTGACATCCCCGGACGACTCAACTCTAGTCAACTGGCCTCGCACAAAATCATAGCTGCCACCCGCCTTGACCTGGATCTCGGGCGACGGTTGCACGACTACTTTTCCAACAATGGAAGTCGGACTCCCCTGCTCCAGATCATATCTACCCGAAAAGTCCACCGACAGGCCTTTGGCAATATCTAGCCGCAATGTAGCGTTCAGAGGGTCATATCTATCCCAGGCGAAATCATACCCCGTCGTCACAGTAAGCCTTGCAGGCCCAGCAGAGGTCGTCAGGTTTCCGCTGAGCTTCGAACCAGGTCGCAACTCGTCAAACCTGAAGGGAGATGCACCATGAACGCCTGTCCGGGTATAGCTGAGCCTCAGACTAGTCCCGGAAGAAGGCTTTACATACGTCCCCACTGAGAACATAGCAGCCTCTCGGTCACCTAAGCCCTGATACACATCGAAGACGCCTCGGGCATACCCGTCAACAGAAAGCCACGTGAGTATCTGCCTGGATCTGACTCTGAGCGTCAGGTCCAGCCCTCCTTTGGCAGCAGTCACCTCGGACCGGATTCCGTTTCTGATCGCATCCTCAGTGTAGTTCCCGAATACGCTCTTCACATCCATGACCAGCGGGCCGGAGCCTAATGCAAGACCATTGGCTGTCGCAGTAATTTCAGGCAGCCTTCTCAGTGCCTTCCACGGAGGCGGTTTCTCCTCAATATCGCTTGGGTCCTCCACGTATACCTGCGCCTGCGCAAGCCCGGTCACCGAAAAACCCCCGTAAGTCCGGTCAGCCTTCACCTTGTAGGCGAGAACATCCTGTGTTACATCTGAGCCCTTGACCTGCTTCTTGTAGTCCACATCCGAAGAGAGCTTTATGTCATATGGCAAAGTTGAAGAATGCCTGAAGGTCGCATTGGCCATAGAAGAATAGGTGGACGCATCTGTTTCCCTGAAACTGCCGGTGAATGAAGTGCTGGAACTTGCGACCCGCCTGTTCAAGTTGAGGCTGTACGAGCGCTCAGAGATCTCATCCCCGAGGATGTTCACGTAGTTTCTCTGCCTATATGCGGCCTTTGCGCCTATGTCTAAAGGGAGTTTGACGTCGTGCGAAAGCTCGAGAGTAGTATCGGGGCCGCCTGCCGCTCTGTTCCATAGCCCATATAGATAGGCAGTGAGCATACCGGCTCCGCCCAGACGCAAGTTCTGGCTTATCCCGGCTGCAGGGCCCAGCAGCTGGAAGTAATCGGCGTATAAGGATCCATACGCATCGTCAGTGAGCTTGTAGTTGTATCTCGTCTTTACGTACCAGCCCTCGTGCGCGCCATAGCCTAT
>DMOT01000094.1 GCA_003456765.1 Bacillota bacterium | reverse complement strand
GTCGAAGTCCCTCCACATCGCAAGCCCCTTGTTTCGAGGCCAGTAGTTAACACCTGTTATGAACTTCATGTGATGCCCCCTCCATGATGCAATCTATCTTAATCGACAGCGTTTAGCTCCTTGTATAGGATCTCAGCCGCACCGAGCTGATCCTCGCCTCCAAAGAATCCGACCCTCCAGATGCCGCCTGGGTAGGTCCCCCAGTCAATTCCCGAACCTCCCGGCTTCCACCAGGTATGGACTATCACATAGCTAGAAGGCAAATTGCCGTACCATCGGTTCGCCCTGAGGCTTGTTGAACCCTCTTTGTGCGCTGCCGTAACACCGAGTTCGGGGCCGTACCAAACGATCCACCTGGGATAGCCCTGAACATCCTGGTTTACTCTTTTGGCCTCTTCCGAATCACCGTACCGCGGGAAATCCATGTTCAACGCCCAGCCGGCTTCCTGCAAGCCTTCTACATTCTCCATCATGCGCCAGGTGAGCTCCATGTCGAAGAAGTCTTCATAGAAGGTAAGCACCCAGTCGGCCCTGACAGGCGCAATATCGCCGAATGTCGTCTTGAGAAAGCCCACGAACTCAATGCCCCTGATTGCCACTACGGTCCTGTCCTCTTCCTCCACGACTTCCACTTGCCCCGGCCTGGCCGGCATGTGAGTGCCCCATCCCCCGATTCCGAGCCACAAGGCGGACGGCTTGCCCACATAAGCGAGGACGTCGCGTTGCTCACCCCGGGCCTCGGGGTCAATGGCAATATAGTCAATGGAGACGGGGTCGAGCGAGAGGCCTATGGAATATGTGGGGCTGATGTACTCGAAATAGGGTTCGGTGTACACTTCGGCCCCTGAGGCACAAGCCGCCCGGGGCGCACCAGCGGCGATTCCCAGACAGAATGCCAAAACACATATTACTACTCCAAGTTTGGCCAAAGGCGCGGCATAAGCCGCGCCTTTGAACTTGCCGTCATATGGCGACCGCATGACTACTTGACCTCTACGCCATCGAGCTCAGCGTATCTGGCTTCAAGATACCTTACAGTGGAATCGACGCTGTCGGCATCGTAGAGGAGATAGAAGTTGAGGTGCTCGAAGACGTCGCCTGGGATCATGTGCAGAGGCCAGTTGCCTCCCTTGTCCTCAAGGTTCTCAATATCTATCGGGATCTCATTCTTCTGCCTGAGGCCGAAGATCTCGTCGGCGATCCACCGGAAGTAGCCGGTCCTCCACTCGCCCTCGAGGTGCCAGTGCTCCATGTTGATCTTGCCCTCAAGATCCTCTGCGACCTCGGGCACATCTATCAAGCACTCTGCCACTCCCATGCCCTCTCCGGCGGAGAAGTTGGTGCGCCATCTTTCGGGGCTGCAGAAGAGGTAAGATGCGCCCCACCATGCAGGCTTCGGCCCGCGGGAGTCTGCGAAGGCTATGTAAGGCGCGCCGTCTACCTGTGTGAGCACTTCCTGCTCTGCCCAGTACTCCTCAGCAGTCATCTTGAGCTCGTCCGCCCAGTCGATCCAGCGGAATACGGGGAGTATGTGCCTTGCATCCTCGACGTCGGCCATGACGCCTCCACACATGGTGAAGAGCTTCGTGAGGTCAGCATATCCAGCAGAAAGCACACGGTTGTTCACCCTGATCTCCCCGGTGGCGTATATGGATGCTACCATCTCCTGGCGCATTCCGGGGAAGAGGTCCGACGCATTGTGAGCCACAACAGTGATCCTAGCCGGTCCTGCCTCCAGAATCCCGAACTTCATGCGGCGGAGAGGCTCCTCAAACGTTGTCTTCTCCTCGTGCCTGTCGTAGTTCTCATCATACCACCAGGTGCTGTAGGGGAAGCCGGAATACCTGATCATCCCGATGTCTCTTGCATACTTGTACTCCTTGCCCCGGTACTCGATTATGTCGAGGGTTCCGTACTTGCCCACCTTCACCTTGAAGAGGCCGTCCAGGCTTTCGATAATCGTGTTGTCCTCATCAACCTTGCTAACGCCGAATGCTGCCTCAAAGACAGGCTTTGCTTCCGGCGCCTCATCAGAGACTACGATCGTGACCGGGCCTTTTGCCAGGAAGGCCAGCTCGTCGTAGCGTGACACCGTCCCTGACATGTCCACATCATCCAGCTGGAAGGGGACGAGTTCTCCCTCTTCGTCCAGTACAACTAGGGAATCCCAGTTGGTCGGGAAATCGACTCCGATTGCCTCACGCACTTCATCCATGGTGAGAGAGACAGGAACAGGCTTACCGGTCGTGCACTTAACATCGACAACGACTGACTTGGTGGCCGCAAATGCTCCAGTGCTGGATATGGCAAGCAATGCTGCCATAATGAGAGCAGCCACAGCGAATCTCGTTCTAACCTTCATCTTTCACGTTCCTCCTCATATTCGACTTTCCTCTGTCGGCCTCCGGCCGATAGTTTAAAGGCGCGGGGCCTTGCGGCCTAGCGCCACTCGACCAATGTGTATCCGTAGGCCTCTACTGGCAGGCCCAACCTTACCGTTTCCGAGCCCTCCGGGACAGGACATGTGACATTCTCATCTGACACGAGGTCGCCTGTTGTGTTGTAGCACTTCACATTGAATACGATCTCGCTTGCCGGCGCGCTGCGCCGTATGTCGACATCAATGCCCCTGGCGGAAGACTCGCCGGTAAAGCTCCGTGCGATCATTACGTTCTGGAAGTCCGGCCCTGTCATGTGCCGATACTCAACCATCGGCTGGAACACGAGGGCGTCCAGAGCAGCTGTCTGCGCCCGGCTGGAGCCTGCAAACTTCACGGTCACGCTGTGCCGTCCCGCTTCAAGTTCAAGTGCGGGCACGAGTCTCTCCATCACAAAGTACTTCGTGTCAGGAGACCCGCCCATGTCGACGATGATGGGCTCCCCTCCGTCTATTGAGAAGCTCATTCCGACTTGCCCCTCGGCCACGGGCTGACGTTCGAAGACTGCGTACGGGATGTAAGTATCGTCTTCAGGGATTGTGAAGTTCAGCTTGAAGCTGTCGCCAGATCTCGCGGTCACGTAAAACTCCCCGCTGGGAGTGTTGCTGCCTGTCCACTGCGCCCAGATCTTCCGAGGGCGGCCTGATACAGGCTTGTCAAAGGATTCTGCTTCGACAACCCGGTAGGCATACTTCCACCTGTTGGCAAGGTTCACATACTCGCAGGCCTTCGGAACTGAAGCAAGCTCGATCATGGTTGTTACAGCCTCGATAGTCGACTCTGCTCCTGCATTAAAGCTCACACCTATCCCGCGCTCGGGCCCTGGCGGGTCAATCCCGTCCCAGCCGCGGCCTGTAGCTGGATCATACATAGGGTGATCTGCAACGTTGTTCCCGGTATACCACGAACCGAAGATCCCGCCCAACACGGCATAGATCTCCTTGCCGGTGGCCTGGTAGAGCTCCAAGAGGCCCGTGGTGATCGTCTGAGCCCCGTACGAAAGCTGGACATAGGTGAGGGGTGTCGGGCCCATATGCGCGAACATCCCGATTGACGCCAGCATGTGTGTGACGAAGCTATTTGTCGCACTCTCTGCAGACTCTATCCATGCCTGATTCTCGAAGATCCTGCCCGCCATGGCCAGAGCCTTTATCTGATGGCTTCCCCAGCCATGCCAGTTTGTGAGCGCTTCGCCCCACGGCAAGTGGGCACAGAACGGGAACTCGTCAGGTGTTCCCATCTGAAAGCCTGCTATCCCGTCAGCGAGCATCTTCACCATCTCGGCGGTCCTCTCGTCCGGCCTGGCCAGATACAGCTCGCAAAGGGCCTTCACAAGGACTCCGGACGCGTCAGACCCGTCCTCCACTAGCCATGCTGGAAGTTTCACTCCATGGAGGGTCTTATACTCCCCATACCTGGACAGCTCGTAGGCAGTGAGAAACTCCCATATCGACTCCAGGGACGGTTCGATGAGCTCCTCAAGGTGGGCGGCGTATTCAGTATCAACCTTGTCGAATACCCGGACTCCGCGGGCCAAAGCCCACATGCCCCTCGTCGTCCACCAGTTGACGCCCTTTTCGCTCGTTGCACCCTTGAGGTTCCGGGCGCCCGATTCCAGGATGAAGTTGTAGAAGTGGCCCTCGGGCGTGCGCATGTACTCAATGAACGTAAAGCAGTCCCGAGCCATGTCGAGGGCGTGTTCGCTTCCGCTCCGCTCGTACTCTGCAAGGTAGGCAAGGGCCGCCCTTGCCACATCATCCACGCAGCTTATGCCCTCGCTGGCCGCCTCCACGTACTTATATTTCGAACTCCTGTCGCCTGAAATCGACGGCTCGCAGTAGACCCACCAGATGGGTATGACCGTCCCGTCGGAACGGACTATCTCGTCGCGCAAGTAGTCCAGGTGCGACAGGTTGACCATCTCGTTGACTGCCCTGTGGGCATCACTTGCGTACTCTATGCCCCCGCCCTCGGCAGCCTGGGCCCCGAAGGCCGTTGCCACAAGGATGAGGGCACAGACCGCAGCCGGCAACACCCGGCGCCGCACAGTTGAAATCATCTTCGCATCATCCCCCCTGCGCTGCCGAGCCTCCCGGCCCAGCAGCCTGGCTGCTCAGTAGCTCAGTATTTCGTTCACTCTCTCCTCGGCGATCTCCATGGCTTCCTCAGGAGTCTCCTGCCCCAGCACGGCGCAGTACTGATACTCCTGGGCGATCGCGTCGTATATTTCCACCAGAGGCTTCACGTTGTCTGCCCCCTGGGTGTACCTGCTTTGGACCATGAACCTGGGAAGGTACGGCTGGCTCCTAGCTATGGAAGCGAAACCTTCAACCTTGTCAAGGTTCTTGCGGAACGGGATCTGGCTTGTCATTGCCAGAAACATAGCATCATTCTCCGGGCTCAGCAGGAACTTGACAAACTCCCACGCCTCTTCAGGATGCCTGGTGGTCTGAAAAATCCCGATGTTCTTCGGGTCGCTGTAAGTCCAGACTTCCTTGCCTGTGTAGAAATCAGGCACAGGCAGAGGCACGAAGTCGTATTCGAACCCCTTCGGCTTCATGGATTCCCAGAAAGGTATGGCAAAGGGGCCTGTTATGTAGGTGGCTATCTTCTCCTGCAAAAATACGTCCCCGGGGAAGGTCGATTTCGGCGCATATCCCCGCCGGAAAAGCTCCTGGAGGAACCCCATGGCCGCAACTCCCTCGCTGTCGTTGAAGGCAGCCTTGCCCCCTTCGATCAGTGTCCGACCGCCGCTGGCGGCGACATACAGGGTGTAGAAGTCGAAGAACCGCTGCCACCACGTGACATCAATGCTAGGGGAGTAGAGCCACTGGTCGATTCGGCCGTCTCCGTCGGTGTCTTTGGCCATCTTTTCAGCCGCCTTCAGGAAACCACTGTAGGTCAGGAGCGATCTCGGATCGATGCCATTCTCCTTTAGCAGGTTGACATTGTAGGCCACCATGACGGGGTTGGCTTTCCACGGGATCTGGTAAACATGGCCGTCCCGGTAAGTGAAGGAATCCACGATCTCCTTCGGGGTTCTGTCGTAGACAAAGTCGTAGAACCCGGGCAACTCGTCGTGGGGATACAGGCCCTTGCCTGCGATGTACTGGGTTATTGCGCCGGGGTATATGTTCGCGCACACATCCGGGGTCGTCCCCGCCGCAATCGCCGCAAGCAGCACTTCCTCTGTAGACCTTGACGCCGGAAGCGGCTCCATCTTCACCTGTATGTCCGGATTCTCTTTATTCCATCTCGCCACAATGATCTTGGCAAACTCGATCTCCTGCGGGTTAGACGACGGCCAGAATGTGATGGTGACTGGCGCCTTCGCCTCCATAATCCCGCATGACAATGACACCATCAATATAGCAGCTACAAGCGCTGCTACGCGCGACTTGACGTTAGTTCGCATTGCCGTCCCTCCATTTCAGTTTTTGCTGTCGGCATGCGCCCGCAAAAATGCAGGCTCTGCGCGTTCTTGAAGTCGGCCCTCGTGCCTATCCCTTGATCCCTGATAGTGCCAGGCTTTCTATGAAGTAGTTCTGGAAGAAGAGGTACGCAACCACAACGGGCAAGGCCAACATGGTTGCAGCGGCCATCTCCGCTGCGACTTGCGCTCCCGCAAGCCCGCCCACGCTGAACAACGTAACCATCTGGGGCATGGTCATCATGTCCCACTTCCTGATCACAATCAGTGGCCAGAGCACTTCGTTCCATGAACCTATGAAAGTGGTGATGCCGACGGTGACAAGTGATGGTTTGGAAAGGGGCCAAAAAATCTTGAACAGTATCTTGTAATCAGAGCATCCGTCGATCCTCGCCGCATCCACCAGCTCCTGGGGGAGCGACCTAAAGAACTGGCGGAATATTATGATCCCCATATTGCTGATCATAGCGGGGATAATCAATGCCTTGTACGTGTCGGCCCAGCCCAATTTGACGATCAGCACGTACATGGGTATTAGCGTCAGCTGGCCTGGAATCATCATCGTGAGCAGCACGATGTTGAAAATCGTGTCGCGTCCGATGAATCTGAGCCGGGCCAGGGCGTAGCCCACCATGGAGCTGAATATGAGCACACATGCAGTAGATACGACCGAGACGAAGATCGAGTTTAAGAGCGCTCTAGTTATTGGGATCTGCGTGAAGACCGCCTGGTATCCCTTGATCGTGAAGTTCTTCGGGATCAAACTCAAGCTTCCAATCTCATTTTCAGGCTTGAATGAAGCCGAGATCATCCAGAGGAACGGGTATATGAATGTAAGAGCGGCTGCGGCCAGTACTATGTAGCCCAGTATCTTCCTAAGTGCTCGCATCATTACCGCCTCCGTTCTAATAGGGCTGCTCGACATCGAGCAGCTTCCTCTGGATTAGTGTGACAAGGAAGATCATGAGCGCCAACGCAAATCCGATTGTGGCCGCATAGCTCATCCTCAAGAACTGGAACGCATTCTTGTAGAGGTATAGAACAACCGACAAGGTGCTTTCCGCTGGTCCGCCGCCTGTCATGACGAACGGCTCGATGAAGAGGCTGAATCCGCCAATCGTAGAGAGCATGACCACAAG
>DMOT01000316.1 GCA_003456765.1 Bacillota bacterium | reverse complement strand
GTATCTCATTGGGGCATTCATGCGCGAGATGAGAGGGGGATATTGTCATGAATGACCAGGTCACTGTGGGATGCATGGCGGCCATCAGGGCTGCTGCCGGGCTAATTGAAGTAATCGGCGCCATAATCATATTGAGGCTCGGCACTGTCCCCAAAGCACTTCAGGTAAATGCCTTCCTTGCCGCAGCAGGGCCCATATTCATGCTGGCCGTAACCGGCGTGGGACTTCTGGGGCTGGCAGGCCGAATCCCGCCTGTAAAAGTCGTGCTCATTGCTGTGGGCGCAGGATTGATACTGGCCGGCTCCAGATAGGTCCCATAATCTGCAGATAGAAGCGACTCATGATAAAAATGCCTGACATGAGCCAAATGATCCAGCGCAAATACGGCAGAAACCTGCGGCTGTCTTAACGGCGTCAATGGATACCTTGACGTATCCTGCCAGGCTCAGTCCTCTCTGCCGCGGCCTGCACGCTCAAGCAGGTCGTCGATGGTGGGAGCCCGCCCACAGCTTGCCGCACCTTCCGGGCAATAGCCCAGGTCTTCGCAGGACGCCCCCGCCCGCCAGAAGATGTTCGGAGCAATCTTTTTGTATTCCTCAAGCAAGCCGTCGAAAAGGTCGCGTATCTCCCACTGCGCCCTCTCGCAACACCTCAGGTTGAACATGTGCCTGAGCTGCCTGGCATTTGTCGTTATCACGAACCTCGTCTCCGTTGCGTTCGACAGCCCGAACCTCACATCCTCAGCTGGCAGCTTCGCCTCGTTCAAGCCGTATCTCTGGAGCTCGGCAATCTCCTCTTGCAGCTTTCGATATCTCTTGAGAAACTCGAGGTTCGTGTGGAAAGTTGGCGGCACCACGTACCTGAAATCGTCCTCCCGCACGTACCTCTGGGACTGCTGCATCTGGGATGTGTCAGCCGAGGCCTGCTCCGGGCCATTTATCCATGTCTCCTGGCTGCCCGCCTGCGGAACGCCGGGGTCTTTGAACATCTTCATCAACCTGTGCCTGTCATTCTGCTGGCTGGATATCCTGCTGTACCCTTCCACCGCAAAGCTGGTGTTCCAATGCTCCAATGCGCCAAGATGGCCTGAACGTATCAAGCCGCGCACGAATCTTCCGACGGCTTCATCATCCATAGTCTTGGCAGAAGAACCGCTGGATTCGCCATCTCCGCCCCATACCATGTCGTATAGCTCATCCACGCCTATTGGCTTGTAGCAAAGCCTGGCGAGTACAAGCAGACGCTCTGTGTTTACAGGCGTCCCCATAAACGGGTAGTAGAGTATTCTGAACTTGAGCCCAACCTCCCGCTCCATTTCCATCCCTCCGCAAGCACGCAGCCGCCACGCAGCTGTTCATCGAGTATTCCTATGGCCAGTAATGCAACACAGCCGTCGCGCCCTCGGCGCCCAACAAGTTGCTCTTGCCGGCTTGTCCGTCGACCAGAAAGGCCGGCGATTACGGCATTTCGCCGAGAGTTACTGTAACCTCACGCTCGCGCCTGCTGGCGCCAACGACAGTGAACTTCATCTTGTCCCCTATGGACGACTTGAGCACGCACCGTCTGACATCGTCAGCTGTGGTGACCTTGGCATCATCGATGGCGATGATTATATCTCCTCTCCCCAGGCCCGCGCGGTCTGCAGGGCTGCTCCGGACGACAGACGAAATGTAGATGCCTTGATCCACCGGCAACCCGTATCGCAGCGCGATACTTCTGTTCAAGACTACTATCTCCGCAACGCCAAGATAGGGCCTTCTCACCTTGCCATACTTGATGATCTCGTTTGCCACATCCCGCGCCGCGTTGATGGGGATGGCAAACCCAATACCCTGGGCCTCTTGAATAATGGCAGTGTTGATCCCCACGACCTTGCCATCTGTTGTGACCAGAGCCCCTCCTGAGTTTCCAGGGTTGATGGGGGCATCAGTCTGGATCAAGTTCTCCAGGACCAGGCCGCTGCTTTGATCTGTTTCTATGGAACGGTTCAAGGCGCTTACGACTCCGGCCGTGACTGTGTGGTCGAACCCGTACGGGTTTCCTATGGCGACAGCCGGCTCTCCAATGATGATCTGATCGGAGTTGCCTAATTCCGCTACTGGCAAGTCCTGACCTTCCACTTTGATGACTGCAAGGTCAGTATAGACATCTCCCCCAACTACGCTGCCAGGAAACTGGCGGCCATCTGCCAGCACAACCACTATCTCTGTGACGTTCTCTATGACATGGTAGTTTGTGAGGATATGGCCTGATGCATCTATGATGACGCCGGATCCAAGCCCCTCCCTCTCCTGTATGATGGGCCTGAAGAAAAAGGAAAAGACCAGTTCCTCCTGTTTAGTGGAGATCTTCACCACTGACGGGCTAACCTTCTTCGCAGCAACAGCCACTGAATAAGCCTCCGATGACAATCTCTCCTCAGGAAGCAACGCCCCGTCATCGATAGGAGCCGGCAGCTGAGGAACAGGGGAGACCTGCTGCTCGGGTATCCGGCCGATCAGCAACATCCCTACAACCAGTCCCCCGATCACCGCTCCTGCAAGAGCCGCCAAAAAAAGGGGGAAACCAAATCTGCGAGGCCTTCCCCATCTATCGTAGTATCCCATTACATCCCACCCCCGTCATCCAGGCCGCCCGTGTGTCGCCCCTGTCTCGCTCTTTGGAAGCAAGAACCGTGTCGAGTCAACCCAATAGTGCGTTAAGTTCGCCGAGAAGGGCGGAAATACCTTCGTCTGAATCCGCCTCAGCGTAGAACCTCACGACAGGCTCCGTTCCGGAGGCCCTCACCAGGAACCAGTCTCCGCCGTCAAGCCCGAACCTCACGCCGTCGACAGTAGACACATCCCTCACTCGTCTACCTGCCACCTTAATCGGTGGCCTTTCCATGAGCCTTCTCATCAGGGCATCCCTCTTGGCGCCATCGGGGAATTTCACATCGACCCGGCGGGTGTGAGATGTCCCGTACTTCCTCATAGCATCACTGAACGATTCGCCAAGGCTTCTGCCTTCGACCGCCCGGAACTCTGCAAGCAGAAGGTTTGCGAGAATGCCGTCCTTCTCAGGAACATGCCCGCCGATGGAAAGGCCCCCGCTCTCCTCACCACCTATTATCACACTCCGCTCCCTCATCACCTGGCAGATGTACTTGAATCCCACGGGCGTCTCAACGACGTCTAGGCCGTGTGCCCGGGCTATTCTGTCTATCAGATGCGTAGTCGCTATTGTGCGGACGACTGCACCCTGGGCTTTGCGTGTTCGCACCAGGTGGAGCAGGAGCAACGGGATTATCTGGTTCGCCCCGAGGTACGTGCCGTCTGAGTCGATGGCGCCGAATCTGTCAGCATCCCCGTCTGTGGCAAGGCCGAGGTCTGCGCCTGATGACACAACCTTCTCCCGGAGATCTCCCAGGCTTCCCTCTGAAGGGTCAGGGGATCCGCCTCCGAAAAGCGGGTCGCGGTGGGCATGGATCGTCTCAACATCACATCCCGCTTCCTTCAGTATTCTGTCGATGTAGCCGCGGCCCGTGGAAAACAACGGGTCGCATACGATCTTTGTGCGGCTTTTGGCGATGGCGCTCAGGTCAACGAGGGACTGGATATGCGATATGTACTTGCCTGAAGGGTCGTGCTGCTTGACGATTCCCGACTTCATCGCCTCGGCGATGGGCATCTTGCGCGGCGCCGATTCCGCCTTCGCTCGGCGGGCGATGTGCCCCTCGATATCCCTGGTGATTTCGGGATCAGCAGGCCCCGCATAGTGGGGAATCCACTTCACGCCATTGTATTCCGGAGGATTATGGCTTGCGGTGAACATGACCGCTCCGGCAAGGCTGCGGTCGGCGACGGTGAAGGCCACGACAGGAGTGGGCGTATCGCGATCTGTAATGAGTGTCGGAATTCCGTTTGCCGCCAACACCTCCGCGGCCACATCCGCGAATCCGGGTGACAGGAAACGGGCATCATACCCTACCAGAACGCCCCGGTCACCCATGTCATTCTCGATCACGTGGTCTGCTATTGCCTGTATGACCAGCCTAACATTGGCGAAGGTGAAGGCGTCGCACATAACGGCCCTCCACCCGTCCGTTCCGAACTTGATCTCGCTTGCCAATTCAAGTCCCTCCTCTTTCTTGTTGCAGCACTCTTCTCTCAGCACGCCAGAGGACTCTATTCGAACGTCGGGTGATGCGACTATTGCCCAGGTTTACGTGCGTTGCTTCTGCGTTTCGGTCAAGTCAGTACTCTATCCCGTGCCTTGCAAGGATCCCTCGCTGGTAAGGGTGCTTTACCATCTTCATCTCGGTCACGAGGTCAGCCATTTCAACGAGGGCAGCCGGCATGTCGCGGCCTGTGAGAACCAGCTCCACGCCAATGGGACGCCGGGCCACCAGCGACACGGCATCATCGACGCTTATGAGACCGAAGTTGACTGCATTGGAGATTTCATCTAGTATTACCAGATCGGCGGCTCCCTCATCAAGCGTTTCGGCAGCAAGCTCATAACCCTGCCTCGCATATTCAATATCACGCGGCTCAGGATCGCCCATGCGGACGAAGCATTCTCCGCATCCGTCGCAGACTGCTTCACCGGTTCCTCTCTCCTCAGCCAATCTACAGTCCCTTCCAAACTGGAATATTTCAAAATCAGGGGCAAGGCGCCGCACTGCCTTGAGCTCCCCTGTATAGCTCATTCCCTTCATGAACTGTATCATTCGTACTTTGTATCCATGACCACAGGCGCGCATTCCCAGGCCGAGGGCGGCAGTGGTTTTGCCTTTCCCGTCGCCGGTATATACCTGAACCAAAGCGCCGGGCATTCTGCCGCGAATCTCACCCTCCCGCGGCATCGTGCTTTCGGTGTTCATCTGCGATACCTCCCCAGTCGTCTGTTTCAGCGCCACTCGGCGTTGAGCTTCCGGATAGCACAAAAACTGCAGGCCTATCCAGTTCCGGACGGCGGGCCACAACTGCCCTAACTCCATATACTTCAAGAAGGTTCTCTTCGGTGAGCACCTCGCCGGGGGAGCCTTCCGCAGCCACCTGGCCGTCCTTGATCATCGCCAGCATGTCGCAGTATCTGCCCGCCAGGTTCAGATCGTGCAGCACCGCAATGGTGGTAATTCCCGAATCGTGCGCAAGGGATGTGGCAAGCTCCATTATCTCCACCTGATAGTTGACGTCCAGGTGCGCAGTGGGTTCATCAAGAAGCAATACCTTCGGCTGTTGCGCCAGTGCCCGGGCTATCAGCACGCGCTGCCTCTCCCCGGTGGAAAGCTCCATTATCCGCCTCGAGGCAAGGTGCGCGACGCCCGTCCTCTCCATAGCCTGGGCGACAAGGGCGATGTCTTCGAGGGACTCAGACTGCAAAGGCCTTAAGTAGGGCGACCTTCCCATCATCACTATCTCTTCGACCGTAAAGGGGAAGATGACAGGTTCACCTGAGGCCACAGCAGCTACGGTACGGGCAGCCTGTCGCGGAGAGAACTCCGAGATGCTGCGTCCATCGTAGAGAACCATCCCTGACGAAGGGCGCGCAATGCCGCCTATCACCCTAAGAAGCGTAGACTTGCCTGACCCGTTCGGCCCTATTATCCCATAGAGCGACCCCTCTGGCACATCCAGGCTAATCCCTTTCAAGGTGTCGGGAAGGTTAGGACCATAACTGTATCTTACATCGAACGCCTCAACTCTCATTTTTTCCTCCTCCGGAGCAGGTAGAAGAAGAAGGGTGCCCCTGCCATTGCCGTAATGACGCCGACCGGAATCTCGCGCGGAGGGATGACCACCCTGGCCAGGGTGTCGGCCGCCACCATAAATGTCGCGCCTCCCAGCACTGAAGCGGGAATGAGCGAGCGGTGGTCAGGACCAATAAGCATGCGGGCAACATGCGGAACCACAAGGCCGACAAAGCCGATGAGGCCCGACGTGGAAACGACGGCTGCGGTAATCAGCGAACCTACTACTATGATTGCCTTCTTGAACTTCTCAACATCAAGCCCCATGTATCTGGCCGGCTCCTCGCCAACGGCTATCAGGTTGAGGTCGCGTCCCAGCGCCATCAGGGCACAAGTCCCTCCAATGACGTATGGAGCCGTTATCCGCACGTGCGACCAGCTCTTTGCCGAAAGGCTCCCCATGAGCCACATGACAACCTTCGGCAGATCCTCGCCGGCTACGACCATCAGGAACGACACCGCAGCCCAAACAAACGAGCCGACGACGACTCCGGCAAGGAGAAAGGTGTCGGTGGGGATCCGCCCGCCCACGGAGGCCAGGGCATACACGAATGCGACTGTGACCACCGCGCCTGAAAACGCAAAGAGCGGAATGTAGGAGGACGGGGCCGAAATCGAACCTATGCCTCGGGAACCAGCGGCGAGGATGCCGATGCAAGCTCCCAGGGCGGCGCCTGATGACGCCCCTATTATGTAGGGGTCAGCAAGGGGGTTTCTGAAAAGCCCCTGGAAGGCGGCTCCAGTGGCAGAAAGGCCTGCCCCCACAAGCAGGCCCAACACGATCCGGGGAAGGCGGATCTGCATCACTATCATCTCGATGCTCTCCAGGCCGTAAGGGGCGACATCAGCCTCCGAAAGCTGCACGAACCGCCCGATGCCTGGAATCTTCGACAAAAGTACGCGGAGAGCCGCCCCCGCCGGCACACTGGCCGGCCCGGCTGATGCAGCCCAGCATATCACAGCTGCCATTGCTGCCACCAGTACGAGCACGCGGAGCCTGGTCTTGCCCGCTCTCTTCATTGGCTTCGCCCTCCTTCTCCACGCCTCTCACGCCG
>DMOT01000148.1:1982-2742 GCA_003456765.1 Bacillota bacterium | reverse complement strand
TCTATGGTGCCTGGCGTCACAGAACAGCAGCATGGACTCATCAAGGCGCCTTTCGATGGCGTGATAGCGTCAGTAGATGCGGGTATTGGAAGCTACGTAGCTGCAGGGCAGCCGGTGGCCACAGTCATTGACACATCGTCCCACATCGCGGAGATTGAGATCGACGAGATCGATCTGGCCAGGGTCAAGCCGGGCATGGAGGCAACCATCTCGTTCGATGCGATCCCTGGAGTGAAGCTGCCCGGCAAGGTGAACTACATCGCCGCAATGGCTGTCCCCAGGGGCGGGATGGTGACGATCCCCGTCAAAGTGGCAATCGAAGGCTCCCACGAGCTGCTCAAGCCGGGCCTTACAGCCAGCGTGAAGATTCTGTCGCACATCCTCACCGATGTTGTGAAGATACCGATTAGATCCTGGATCGATCACGAAGGCCGACCTTCAGCAATAAGAATTGAAGACGATCTTCCCAAGTTCGTCCCGCTTGAGCTGGGTTTGTCTGACGGCGAGCACACTCATGTCCTTTCAGGGCTCGAGCCGGGCGACGTGATCGTCGTAGACGCAGTTGCCGTCCAGGAAGGGCTGAGGCGCGCCTCAGCGAAGGACCGTTTCATCACCTTCGATGTCCAGCGCATCGAAGAGTGAGGCAGGAGGCACTTTCTATGGTCAATCTAGAGCACGTAACTAAGGTCTATCCCATGGGCCCGTTTGAGGTCGTAGCGCTCCGCGACATCACCCTCGACATAGCCGATGGCGACTTCGT
>DMOT01000148.1:0-1754 GCA_003456765.1 Bacillota bacterium | reverse complement strand
CGCCTTGACGATGCAAGCCTGGCCCATATCCGCAACAAGAGGATCGGGTTCGTGTTTCAGCAGTTCAATCTTCTCCCGCGGGAAACGGTACTTGCAAATGTAGAGGTTCCCCTCATATATGCCGGGGTGAAGGCACGGGAGAGGCGGCGCATTGCAGCTGAAGCCCTGGAACGGGTGGGCCTGGGCGATCGAATGCGCCATCGTCCTTCCGAGATATCCGGAGGGCAGAAGCAGCGCGCAGCCATAGCCAGGGCTCTGGTGAACAGCCCATCTCTCATCTTGGCCGACGAGCCAACCGGAAACCTGGACTCCAGAACCGGCCATGAGATACTGGACATCCTGACTGAGCTGAATGTTGAGGGTGCAACAGTAGTGCTTGTGACGCATGACCGGGAGATAGCCGAACGAGCCGGCAAGATAGTGCAGCTGCGTGACGGAGCCATTGAACTAATAGAGGAAACCGGCAGAGGAGGCGATGCAGATGGGGCTGCTTGAAACGATGGGCCTTGCACTTAGAAACTTGTGGGCCAATCGGCTTCGCACCATCCTTTCGGCTCTCGGCATTGTAATAGGCGTTGCCTCAGTAATCACCATGATTTCAGTAGGAACTAGCGCAGAACGGCGGATTTCTTCTGAGATCGCGGGCTTGGGCTCCAACATGATTCTTGTGGCTCCGACGATGAGGCGAGGCACCGGCTCCATGGATGCCAGCAGATTGCTCTCAATCGACATGGCTGATGAGATCATGGCGGCAGCGCCTGCGGTATCCGCAGTATCACCAGTGGCACAGATTGAGGGGACACTACGCTGGGGCAGTTCGACCACAAGCGCCTCGATCGTAGGAGTTTCCCCTGCATACATGGGCATAGTCAACCAGACCATCGCCAGAGGCAGAAGCCTCATTCCAGCCGAAGCTGACTCTGCAGCGAAGTCTATCGTTCTGGGGCACAAGATCGCATCCGATCTGTTTGGAAATGAAGACCCGATAGGACGCGAGATCGGCGTGGTGGCGGCAGGCCGCCGATTCGACTTCACAGTAGTCGGCGTGCTGGCCGAAAGAAGTGAAATGTTGTTCATGAACTCCGAGAACCAGGCATTCGTCCCTGTGACCTGCTTGCTGCATAGAATGATGCCTATCCGGGGCGTGGGCATGTACTACTGCCAGACGGAATCGCCTGAGCTGGTTGAGCAAGCAGTCGCCCAGATCAAAAGGTACCTGGCGTCGCGCACAGGCAACCCTGATGCTTTCAACGTAGCGTCGCAGGAGGCGCTTCTCGATGCAGTTCGCCAGGTGACGGCCACTATGACGCTGCTTTTGGGCACTATTGCCGGGATCAGCCTTGTAGTGGGCGGAATAGGCATAATGAACACGCTTCTCACGTCAGTCGCCGAGCGCACACGCGAGATCGGCGTGAGGAAATCCCTCGGAGCGCGCAACCGCGATATACTCCTTCAGTTCCTCGTGGAAGCTCTGGTGCTGAGCCTGATAGGCGGAACCATAGGCATGATCCTAGGCTGGATGGCAGGCTCTGGCATTGCGAAACTTGCCGGATGGCCCCCCTCATTCAGCATAAAATCGGTGGTGGCAGCGGTAGGGTTTTCTTCAGCCGTAGGCCTGTTATTCGGCATCTTCCCTGCCATGAAAGCATCGAAGATGAACCCCGTTGATGCCCTGAGATACGAATAAACCTGTCCACATACGTATCACAGCTTTTGGAGGCTGATGGCAATATGGCTTCTTCGATATATGGAAG
>DMOT01000062.1 GCA_003456765.1 Bacillota bacterium | reverse complement strand
TGTCACATATGACACTAGGGACCTTTAATTGTGCCTCTAGCTGTGTTGCGAGGGATGGTACGTCCGCATAGCCTGTAGCAAATCCGGCATTGAGGAGGTACAGACCGACATGCCCAAACATGCGTTTCGCGCCATGGCTGTGCTTGCCATACTCATGATCTTTGTGTTCGGCCTGGGCGCAATTAGCTGCTCAGCCAGTGAATCTGACATTCCTACAACTGAAGGCGAAATTGGTGCTGAGTGTTGCCCGGTTCCACCAGTATGCACATGCGAGCCGATCTACGCAATAGTCGGTTGCGGCGAGTGCACCAAGTGTGACGAGAGGACTATTCAGCTATGCCCGCCCGCCCGTACGCTCGGTACGATCACGAAGGTTCGTGTCATCGATTTTGTGCAGGTCCTAAACGGCAAGGTAATCGTATACGCCCACGTCGACAAGTTCATCAACTACACGGATATTAGCGGGGTTCCTAGGATACGGTTTGTGCGTATTCCATTCACGTGTGAGATCCCGATTCCGGGCATCGTAGAGACTGACACAGTAGCATTCCAACAGCTAACCATTACGTCGGAGACAGATACGCTCTCGTGCGACGGCAGGTCCTTGGACGAACGGCTATGCGTGAGGATCAACGTATCGATCCAGCGCATACTCGACTGCCGGCTGGTATGCCCCAATAGTTGACTATGACTTCCATTGTGGTCTGGCCCGGCAGGTGCCGGGCCTGGCCGCATTTCTGCGTCAAGTCTATGGAGACCTGCGTACCTGACATAAGGGCGTGTGGGTTCACGTACGTTGACTGGGCATAGATGTTCAGCGATAAATCACTAGTGACTAGACATAATGGAAGGAGGAATCAACCGATTCCCATAGAATTCAATAGATGATATGACATTGAAGCATTATACCCATTCGTTTCCATAGGCATTTTGTGGCATAGGTTTTGCTTACTCACGTATACAGATGCATTGGGGGATATGAGGTGACGAGCAGCTTTAGGGAGCTGATCCCAGACACGTTTGCCGAGCCGAAGGAAGCGAACACCTGGCGCATTGAACCATTCGATCGCGGTTTCGTTGTTGATCTCGGGGCCTGGGAGGCTAGTGAAACCGTACGTGTTCATGCACGGATACGCATTCCCGATGATCGCATAGAGAGTTTTGTGTTGTCGGTGGCATCTGCGGCTATCGACTACTGCGACCATATGGGAATCGAGTTAGGCTATCTCCAACCATCGAATGAAGGTGATGAGGAGAGCGTGGAACCCCAAGGGGAGGCGGAGGACGAGTGACCTTGTTGGTGAATAATAGACCTAGAGAAGAGAATTTGGCTCATCACCAATGGACCGCTGGTTCAAAGAGCTTGGATCTAGAGCGTGGCACTGCTGTTGACATCCGAATTTGGCGGAAGGCTTCTGAGGCAGGCCCTGAAGAGAATCGAAAGATATTAGTATCGCTGGGAAGCTGTATCATGCATCATCCGGAGCTTTATGAAGCGCTACGCAAATCTCTCGGGGATTGGGCCGCGAAGCCGGGGCCGCGATGTGGGGTGGATGAAATGCATCAAAGTGGTGACTTACGTCAGCAGGCGGCCAGTGATTTCGTTAGGCTCTTGACGGAAAGGGGCATTACTGCTGCGGTTTATTGCATCCCTGATGAACGAGTACACCAGCTGGTAATTAGGGTGCTATTTGCAGAGAGGCCCTGTATTGACGAACGGGTTGCAGTAGGCGATGCCATGGCTGATTTGCTCGACTTGCATCCGACGTTGTCGGTTGACTTGATGACTCTAGATCCTAGAGAAGCATACTACTGCCCTCTGCCTGAACACGCTGTTAGGGTTGATACGGAGGCGATCTAGATGGCCTATGCGAACCAACATGAATGGCAGGCAGAGCGTAATGCCCAGTTGCTGGCTGAGCGCATAATGAGTCCCGCTGAGACTGCATATCCGGATTGGGTAATAACCATAGCCTTCTACAGGGCTCTTCACCTGGTGGATATGGCGCTAGCAGCACGAAAGGGAATCATAGACATACAGAATCATGACGAACGAAAGCAACACATTTGCAGCTATTTGCGCGGATCGTTTGGAAATTATCAAACGCTTGAAGATCTGAGCAGAAAAGCGCGATACAGTGCCATTGAACCTACCTGCGATGACATTCAGGATGCTCTTGAACTTCTTCAGCGCATTGAAGAAGCAGTCCAGAGATGACAAGGGCATAGTCTGAAGATTCTCTTCATGCTGCGATCTACATGTCGCTGCCTTTCACAAGTCCCCAGTTCGCCAGCTCTATGGTGGTACATGCATTGAATCATGTGCTGCATTCACTTGGCGTTCGAAGCACGAAGTCATTCTATTACTTGCATGATGCATCCAGCTTGTCGATATTGGACAAGGGGCGATTGGCGCAAGGAGGGTTCGGATTGCGTCTTGTGAGATGGCTTTGTTCGGGACTGACCCTTTGTATGCTCTTGATGCCTGTTTTCGAAGGTCCCTCAGGCCAGAGCTGTACCTGCGTAGTTCTGGAACCCGCTGCGCTGGCAATCGCGAACGCGAACCGGCCGAAACCTGCCGACATGTACGATCCTGGCTTGTACAGGGCCTTTCAGAGTTTGCTGTATCCCTACCACGACTTTGAAGATGAACTCTCTGCTGATGAGCTCCGGAGTGAGCCTACGAGCCCTGACGACATGCCACATGCCATCAGCCCGGAAGATGCTGCGGCGGAAGTCGATTTCATCTTCCGGGTGTTCAAGTACGGATACGCAGGCTACCAGTACTTCGGGGGCGACGATGCGTTCGGCGCCGCGAAAGCCAGGATACTCGAGGAGTTGAGCTGTCGGTCAGAGGATATTCTTCAGAATGAGTATGAGTCCATCATCTGTAGCCACTTAGGATTCATCCAGGACGGCCATCTCAGCCTGGGACGGACCAGGTTGTGCAAGTACTACGTGCTGTTCTGGAATCCAGAGCGCGAGTTTCACTTGGATGAGCATGGGTTTTACGCCACTCAAGATGGCGCTGCTTGTAGGGTGTTATCGATTGAGGGCGCAGCCCCCTCCAAGCACCTCAAGCCCTCAATCAACTGCGACGGAGACATAGTATACATACCAGGGGTGATACGTCCCGAGCTGAGCGAGGGTATTTCAATAAGCATTGAGTACGAAGACGGTCACGCAGAGAGGATGCAACTTGAGCCGATGAAATCTGGCAGGCTGGCAGGACCAGCCTACGAGCTCGGTCAGATGGGCGAGGTGCCGCTTGTGGCGAGTCGCAGCTTTGGGCCGACTGCAGCCAACCTTGACTACCTCAACGCATTTGTAGAAGATGCCGGGCGTTTGCGGGATGAGCCTGTGATCGTTCTCGATTTGAGGTCAAACCCTGGAGGAGATTCAACGTATCCTGCCAGGTGGGTGTGGCGGCTATTGCTCCAAACGGCCAAAGCGCAACAGGTTTCTGCCAAACTGACCACCGTCACTGCCGTGGCCTTGTACGCCAATACCCTCAGGCACTATCTGTCCTCATCGCAGACGCTTGCTGATGCAGCAGCTCTTCTTGGACGAGATGACAGTTCACCGCACCCGGGTTGGAGTCGGATTTACCACGGGGCCGGAACGACTGTTTCCAACGATCCATTCATAGCAGTGATTACCGACTCATTCATAGCTTCGGCAGCTGAAGGCCTCGTGCTCAGCTTGCGTCATATGGATAACGTAGTCTTCATAGGCGCCAATACCCGAGGGGCGCTGTTGACGGGCAATGTGGCGCTGTGCTATCTGCCATTCTCGAAGCTTGGCATGAGCGTGCCGGTGATGTTGACTCCTTATGAAGACCTGGATAATAGGGATGGGCTGGGGCTGCTCCCGGATTTCTGGGTCGACCCCGATAAGGCCCTGGATAGAGTGAAGGCGTTTCTAGAAAAGCACCTGGTTATGGAGGCTGGGGAGGCTAGGGAGTCCAATCCACTTGAAGGCTTGCTTAACCCTTAATCTTGCCCCAAGGGAGACTTGCCTCGTTCGAAGAGTCCATCTGTGTCGCACAGCACAACTCCGTATGTGAGGGCTGATACTGCCAGGGGATTCTTCTTTTCGACCATTTGGCGGAATTCAGCGGGGGTGAACGCCTTTGGTTCAATCTTTGGGGGGATGTCGCGATAAAGGAGCTCTGATCTGGCAAGAGGGTTATCGGGCAGATTGTCTGAGATAATGATCATGTCGATGTCGCTGGCCTGGTTGAAATCTCCCCTGGCGACAGAACCAATCACTGCACTGGCTAGCACTTTCACTGGCTCGGCCTTGCGGGTCATGATCTGATCAACATATGCCCGCGCAAGATCTATCATCATGCGTCGCTCCATCTTTCTTCGCTCAAGAGCTTTCTGCATGAAACTTAGGCCTCCATTGCCTCGTTGGCCAGGTTTTCTACAAAGCGCAATACTCGACGAGATGCCTCTATCGCCTGCTGGGACGTGGGGTCGTCGTAGTAGTCGAGTGGACTGCCTGATGGATATGAGTTAGGGTAGCGTGGTGGGATGTAGTGCCTGTCCAGGAGGCGGGCATCAGCCATCAGGGAATCGCCGATCTCCACATCCAGCCCTTTGAGCCTGTCCGCTAGAACCACTATAGAGTGTCCAATTGCTGGGTAGCCCAAACCGTGAAGGATTGCTTTGATCGCGTATTCTCCAGCTTGTTGCGCCTTGAAGCATGCCCAATTGAAGAAGGCATGGTCTGCGTCGACCTTGGCCGATTCTAATGTGTCGGTTGCCTGCCTCATCCAACGCTCATACTCATCCCAATCGAAACAGACTGGGCCAGTACCAGAGTTAGCTGGCATCAATTACACCCCCTTGAGACTAGGGATCGACATGGCTCCTTATCTATTCTGCACTTATGGGGCGATGCCCTTCCAAAGCAGCATGGCAGCGACAAGTCTGTGCCGGGGCCATCTGCTATCCTTGTGTCACCGGAACTATGGAGGGAGGCTGACGCAGATGGCACAGGACATGCCTATCGGTGCTCTATTGGCGGAGGAAGGGTTCAATACTATAGCTTCCAGTCGGACTGCTCGGGAGGCGCTGGTGCGCTACGGCCTCACAAACCACCGGAAGAAGAACATAGCGGTGAAGAAGCTATCACGGGTCCGTGAGGTTCTCACAAGGGAATTCTATCGCGCCTGCGATGATCCATGGTGCCAGACTGTTGGAGTCCTGGAGGCCGAGGGGCGGGAGATCGTAACTGTGGCAGGCGATGCGTGCCAGGTCTGCGGCGGGGAGGAAACATTGAGGGGGGCCCAAGGAGGAGGGGGCGGTGTTGAGAACGGCTCTTATACAAAACTTGAGACGCCGACGAGGGGACTAGGGAGGGACTCCGGGGGTGCCGGCACTGTTAAAGAAAAAAAAATAGCAACAGA
>DMOT01000078.1 GCA_003456765.1 Bacillota bacterium | reverse complement strand
TCGCTGCTCTGTATGCGGAAGGACTTTGAAGCATTCGGTAGAAATATCGGTATGGCATGATTTTTGGGGGGGAGAATGGTGCGTTATCGGCTTCGCTCTGTCTTGCTTGACCTGGCTATCGGATTTTGCGTCATGATGCTTCTTGCGGCATCTGCGGGAGCTGGAGCGTCAGCGGCCATGCTTCGCCGAGGAGATCGCGGCGAGAGCGTATATGAACTTCAAGAGCAACTCGCTCTTGCAGGCTATCTTGACAGTGAAGCTGACGGCATTTTCGGCAATCAAACTCATGCTGCAGTTGTTCGGCTCCAAAAGGATGCCGGGTTACCAGTGGATGGCATTGTTGGCTCAGAAACATGGAGCGCTCTTGCTCAGAAGGTTCAGTCCGAATCATACCGTACGTATGTGGTAGCTAAAGGCGATACAATGTATGGCATTGCCAAGAGATTCGGAGTGACGGTGGAGGCGATAGCCGCTGCTTCCGGCGTGGCTCGACCTGAGTTGATCAAGCCCGGGCAGGAGCTGACGATCCCACTGTCGTCTGCCGTAGCTTCGCGCGCCACGTTAGGCCGGGCAGATGCGGAGCTCCTCCACTGGGATGTAGCCAAGACGATATTCAAGACCCGGGCGACTATCATTGATTGTGTTACAGGGCTCTCCTTCGAGGTTCAGAGGCGCGGGGGCTACAACCACGCTGACGCTGAGCCACTCACGGCTGCCGATACTGAAGTGATGAAAAGGATATATGGCGGAAAGTGGAGCTGGACTAGGAGAGCGGTTGTAGTAGTCGTCGGAAGCAGGCGAATCGCTGCTTCGATCAATGGAATGCCGCATGGAGGCTGCCAGATAAAGAACAACAATTTCAACGGCCACTTCTGCGTCCATTTCCTGGGTAGCAGAACTCATGCTAGCGCGTTGCTGGATTCCGATCATCAGAGAATGGTTCACGCAGCTGCAGGCTACTAACTGAATCCGGTTGGCGGCTTCATGTGTGTGTCAGCGCCTACGGAATGCGCCTGTTTGACATGGTGTATGCCATGTTTTCTTTTTGAAGGTTAAGGAGGTCATCGGTGTAATGAAGATCCTGGTAATCAACTGCGGAAGCTCGTCATTGAAGTATCAGCTGTTCGACATGGATCAGGAAGAATGCCTTGCGCGCGGAGGGGTTGAGCGAGTCGGATCCCCGGATGCGTTTATGACGCACAGGCGCGTCGGAAATGATAAGGTGAAGCGTGATGTGGATGCTCCTGATCACGAACGCGGGCTCAAATACGTTTTCGATGCCCTGGTGGATCCTGAAATCGGAGTCATAAATAGCCTATCCGACATCTCCGCGATAGGGCACAGAGTGGTTCATGGCGGCGAAAAGTTTGCCGGTTCAGTACTCATAGACGAAGAAGTCATGAGAGCTCTGCATGACTGCCAGGATCTGGCGCCGCTTCATAACCCGCCGAACATAATGGGAATTGAAGCTTGTCGGAGACTCATGCCTGACCTTCCTATGGTTGGAGTCTTCGATACTGCTTTCCACCAGACCATGCCGAAAGAGGCTTACATGTACGGCTTGCCTTATGACATGTATGTGAATCACGGCGTAAGGCGTTACGGGTTCCACGGAACTTCTCATCGGTATGTGTCGCGACGAGCGGCCATGCTCATGAAGAAGCCAGTAGAAGAGATCTGCCTGGTAACGTGTCATTTGGGCAACGGTTCGAGCATCACAGCGGTGAAACAGGGAAAATCTGTTGATACGAGTATGGGCTTTACCCCCCTCGAGGGACTTGTTATGGGAACAAGGTCGGGCGACCTGGATCCCGCCATCGTCTCATTCCTCTGCGAGGAGCTGGACAAGAGTGCGAGCGAGGTGGTGCTGGGATACCTTAACAAGGATTCAGGAGTGCTGGGTCTGTCGGGAGGGCTATCCAATGATTTTCGCGATCTTGAGAAGGCTGCAGAAGAAGGCCATCAACTGGCCAGACTCGCGCTCGATGTTTTCGCCTACAGGGTTGTGAAGTACATCGGTGCCTATGCTGCTGCTATGGGCGCCCTTGATGGCATAGTCTTCACTGCTGGCGTAGGAGAGAATTCTTCCACCATGCGCAAGCGGATATGCGACCGGCTGCAGGTTTTCGGCGTTGAACTCGACAGAGAGAAGAATAGTGCAAGGGGTTTGGAGCAGATCATATCAACACCCGGGTCTCGCGTGACTGTCATGGCCATACCTACCAACGAAGAGATCATGATCGCGCGCGATACTGCGGAGATTGTGAGCTCGCTGGGAGCTTGATTCCAGCAGGGGTGGTATTAAGGTGCGGATAAACGTTGAGGCGTTGAGGGAGGAAAAGGGAGCCACCATGGCGCTTAACATGGTGGAAGAGTTTCCTCCAGTTGACCTGACCCGTTCGGAACTTGTATTTGTCGAACCGGTCAGATTTGCTGGACAGGCCTCCAATACAGGGCACCGAATTGTGGTGACCGGGGAGGCTTACGGACGCGCTCGTGCAACGTGTGATAGATGTCTGTCGGAATTCGAGATGCCTCTGGAAGCGATGATCTTGGAGACTTACTATCGATCTGATGAGGCGCCTAACCTTCCCGACGAGGATGAGCGGGAATATGGCGAGAACGACATGATCGACATAGCTCCAGCCATAGAGCAGGCGTTCATCTTGCTTCTTCCCATTAGGATAGTCTGCGATGAGGCATGCAGGGGGCTTTGCGCCCGATGCGGCCATAATCTGAATGAAGGCGAATGTTCATGTCTTCCTGATGAGGAGTGGGGGCTGCTTCAGAGAGCAAAGATCATTCGGGAGACGTAAGCATATGAAAGTGGGCGCAAGCAGCCGGTGGGCTGTGGGGCGGGCCCTTCGAGGCCACAGAATCAGGGTGGCAGTACGCAGGCGAGCCGCGTGAAATGAAGGAGCCCTTGCCTGCTTTGCCTAAGAGTAGTACAATATCAGAGCTAAATCTCAACAGATTGGGGGTGGAGAGGTTTCCTCGGGGCATACAGCTTGTGCCTCGACGAAACCAATAATATGCCTGCTGTTCCAAAACAGAAATCTGGCAAGTCACGCACTCGCAAGCGTCGCGCGAACTGGAAAGCTGAGGCCCCGGCCCTCTCCGTTTGCCCGCAGTGCAAAAAACCAAGGCTGCCTCATAGGGCATGCCCGGAGTGCGGATATTACAGGGGTCGTACAGTTATTGAGGTTGCAGAGTGATTCTTCAACCCAAGGGCACAGAGCGGATTCACTCGGACGCATGGAGTTCGGTTGAACCCGCTCTCAGTCGTTGTTGAGGTCTTTTCGGGGGGGTATCCATATGCGGATAGCTGTTGACGTCATGGGTGGCGACATGGGACCAGCGGAGATGATTCCGGGAGCGTTGATGGCCTCTGAGCAATACGGGGCTCAGGTAGTTCTCGTGGGCGATGAGGCGACCACAAAGAAGGTCTTGAGAGCTAACGGGCGAGGCGAATCTGAAGTCGAGATCGTTCACGCGGCCGACTCCATTTCTATGGATGAGGACCCTCTTTCCGCAGTCCGCCATAAGCGTGATTCCTCACTGGTGGTAGCTGCAAGGCTTGTTCGGGAAGGCAAGGCCGCGGC
>DMOT01000147.1 GCA_003456765.1 Bacillota bacterium | reverse complement strand
GGCGGCATCGGCCATGCAGGTGTGGAACAATGAGATAGCCCCGTCATTGGCGGTTGTCTCTAGAGCCACTTTCGTCAGGGGAAAAACACTTTTCATCACTGTTGAAAAACCCGTATGGGCCCAACAGCTTTCCATGATGAAAAGAGGGCTTGTGCGACGCATTAACGCTTCCGCCGGAGGCGACGCCATCCGTGACATAAGGTTTCGCAGCGGGCAGGTTCGCGGGCCCCTCATCTGGGGGTCGGATTCTGAGGCAGGCATGGAATTCCATGTTACACCTTCTCAGGAAGAAGGCGTGCCTGACTGGACTCGCATGACCCCAGACGAAGATGACCTTGCAGCCGCTCGAGATACTGCGAGCTTGATCGGTGATTCCGACATAAGGGACAAGTTCTGCGACCTTATGGTTGCTGACGCCAAGTGGCGTGCATGGATACGTAAGAACCTGTCTCCTGCGGCCGTTGAGGCAGCGAGAATACTGAAAAAAGAGCCCTGGCTTAACGATTCGCACGTTCGGACGATGGTTCCGGGCGCTTCAAGTGACGACTTGTTGCGCGCCAGAGACGTAGCCGCATGCGAGCTCAGGAGCGAGATCTCTTCTCTGGCCGCCCTCGATCGGCTGGAGAGCGGGGCTCGATCGAAGGCCGGTGCGCAGCCTGAGCCAGGCGACTCTCGACGCGTCAAGATAAAAGTCCTCGTGGAGTCCCTTGCAATGCTTGTTACGGGAGCGCCTCCTCAGAGAATCGACGCAGAACTGGTAGAACATGCTCTGGGGAGTGAGTACGCCAGCTATCTGCATGACGTTCGGGAGGGGCTTTCATGATCTTTAGTGGCGAGACGCCAGGGCCCCACAGCATGTACATGTACATCGGGGCCGACGTACTGGTGGACGGCTCCAAGGTGGTGGCGATCCTGAATATGGATTGTGTCGAGAGGTCGCGGGAGACGAAAAGCTTCATGGAAAGCAACGAAAAGGAAGGAAAGGTCGTTGATGTCTCCGGAGGCGAACCTAAGGCAGTGGTGGTAACTGCTGACGAAGTCTACTTATGCCCTGTGTCTGTAGGAACTTTGCGCAAGAGAATTAGCGGCACATTTGACTCCCGGGGCGACGAATAGAGTCATTTGATGTATAATTACTTTGGTACGGGCCGTGGTGTGTATTCACAGTTCTGCGGCCATTTTTCGGTTCTCTTCTCTGTTTGGGAGGTATGTTCTTGGGAAACGAGGCTCAAAAAGATCGTAATAACCTGGCCTATACTGCAACCCAGATTCAGGTCTTGGAGGGACTAGAAGGGGTCCGCAAGCGTCCTGCCATGTACATAGGCAGTACAGATGCAAGAGGCCTGCACCATCTGGTTTACGAGGTCGTGGATAATAGCATCGATGAAGCTCTTGCAGGATTCTGTGACACAATCTCCGTCACCCTCGGCAAGGACGGCTCTGTGACCATTGAAGACAATGGGCGCGGAATTCCTGTCGGCATCCATCCCCATGAGGGCAAGCCTGCCCTCGAAGTTGTTCTCACGAAATTGCACGCGGGGGGCAAATTCGGCGGTGGGGGTTATCGGGTTTCAGGAGGGCTTCACGGCGTGGGCCTTTCTGTGGTCAACGCGCTTTCGGAGAAGCTTGAGGTTTGGGTCAAGCTGGACGGCAATGTTCACTATCAGGGCTATACGCGCGGTGTGCCCGACGCGCCTCTAGGCGTAATAGGCAAGACGACTGGTACAGGGACCACAATCAGGTTTGTGCCTGATTCGACGATTTTTGAAACAGTGACATACAGCTATGAAAGCCTGGCATCAAGGCTCAGGGAATTCGCCTTTCTCAGCGCCGGGGTGAAGCTGATTCTCAAAGACGAGCGTGGCGAGGAGTACAGGGAGGCTGCCTTTGAGTACGAAGGCGGGATTCGTTCCTTCGTTGAGTATATAAACAGGGCCAAAGATCCCGTTCATCCAGATGTCATATACGTCGCCAAAGAGCTTGAGGCTGTCACGGTTGAGGCTGCCATACAGTACAACGACGGCTATGGCGAGAACATGCTATGTTTTGCCAACTATGTGAACACGACAGAAGGCGGCACCCATCTCTCCGGCTTCAGGTCTGCACTGACCAGATCGATAAATGATTACGCGCGCAAGAGCGGACTTCTGAAGGAAAACGATGACAACCTCACAGGAGACGACGTGCGTGAGGGGATTACCGCGGTTCTCAGCGTGAAGCTGGAGGATCCGCAGTTTGAAGGGCAGACAAAGACTAAGCTGGGAAACAGCGAGATGCGCGGCATAACCGATTCAGTGCTATCGGAAGGGCTTGCTACTTACTTCGAAGAGAACCCGGCCAGTGCCCGCGCAATTGTGGACAAGTGCATTGCAGCGGCGCGAGCACGAGAGGCTGCGCGCAAAGCCAGAGAGCTGACACGGCGCAAATCGGCGCTTGAGATCTCGTCGCTTCCGGGCAAGCTGGCAGATTGCACCCTTCGCGATCCCGATCTGTGCGAGATCTACATTGTGGAGGGCGACTCCGCAGGAGGCTCCGCAAAATCGGGGCGTGACCGCAGATTCCAGGCGATACTGCCCATCAGGGGAAAGATTATCAACGTAGAGAAGGCCCGTCTTGACAGGATTCTGGCAAACAACGAGGTAAGGGCCATGGTGACGGCGTTCGGGACCGGAATAGGCGAGGAGTTCGACCTGTCCAAGCTGAGGTACCACAAGATCGTGATCATGACCGACGCCGACGTGGACGGGGCTCACATACGGACCCTTCTTCTCACGTTCTTTTTCAGGTTTATGACGCCGCTCATAGAAAAAGGGCACGTGTACATTGCCCAACCGCCGCTTTATATGGTCAGGGAGGGCAAGAAAGAGCATTACGTATACAGCGACCGCGAGCTTGATGAACTCCTGAATGCGCTGGGGAAGACCAACTACCCGATTCAGAGGTACAAGGGCCTTGGAGAGATGAACCCGGAGCAATTGTGGGAGACGACGATGAACCCTCAAACAAGAACGATGCTCAGGGTGACAATGGAGGATGCTATCGCGGCCGACCAGATATTCACCACACTCATGGGCGACAAGGTTGAACCGAGACGCGAATTCATTGAGGCTCATGCCAGGTTCGCTACAGACATTGACATTTGAGGTGTTGGCCTTTGACAGAGCTAGTTGACGGAAAGATAGTCCCGATCGACATAGAAACGGAAATGCGCAAGTCATACATGCTCTACTCTATGAGCGTAATAGTAGGGCGTGCGCTTCCTGATGTACGAGACGGGCTCAAGCCGATCCATCGCAGGATACTCTATGCCATGCATGGCCTGGGCCTGACTGCTGACAAGCCTTATAGAAAATCAGCTACTGTTGTAGGCGAAGTCATGGGCAACTACCATCCCCATGGCGACGCTGCCATCTACGATGCGCTGGTCAGGATGGCTCAGGACTTTTCAATGCGAAACACTCTCGTCGACGGCCACGGCAACTTCGGCTCAGTAGACGGAGATCCGCCGGCGGCCATGCGATACACTGAGACGAGAATGGCGCGTCTGGCAGCTCATATGCTTGCAGACATAGAGAAGGACACAGTGGAGTTTGTCCCTAACTTCGACGGATCGAAGAAGGAGCCGGACGTCCTGCCTTCGCGTTTCCCGCAACTTCTCGTGAACGGCTCATCAGGGATTGCCGTTGGAATGGCCACGAATATTCCTCCGCACAACCTGGTGGAAACGATAAACGGGACTATAGAATTGATCGATAACCCGGACGCCACAATTGATGACCTGATGGAGCATGTGGAGGGCCCGGACTTTCCCACAGGCGGTCTTATCCTGGGAACTCAGGGAATCCGTGAGGCTTACCACACCGGGCGGGGCAGCATAAAGGTGAGGGCGCGGGCGAAGATCGAACCGATGAGCGGAGGGCGGCATAGGATCGTCGTCACTGAAAATCCCTACCAGGGCAACAAGGCGAGGATGATACAACGCATTGCGGAACTTGCCCGCGACAAGAGCATAGAGGGCATTACCGACTTGCGCGACGAGTCTGACCGGGAAGGGCTTCGCATAGTCATGGAACTTCGCCGGGACGCCAACCCGAACGTAGTGCTCAACCAGCTATACAAGCGCACAACGATGGAGACTACGTTCGGCGCCATCATGCTGGTCCTTGTAGACAACGAACCGCGGGTTCTCAACCTCAAGGAAATGCTGCATTACTACATTGAACACCAGAAGGACGTAGTAACCAGAAGGACCCAGCATGATCTTTCAAAAGCTGAAGACAGGGCGCACATTCTTGAAGGCCTGAGAATTGCCCTTGACCATATCGACGAAATAATCTCGCTCATCCGGTCTTCCCGAACCAGGGAGATAGCGAGGGAGGGCTTGATGGCCAAGTTCGGCCTCTCTGAAAGGCAGGCCCAGGCTATCCTGGAGATGCGGCTTCAGAGCCTAACCGGCCTGGAGCGGGAGAAGATAGATCAGGAATATGAGGAAGTGTGCAAACTCATCGACGATCTCCGCAAGATACTTGGGAGCGAGGAGTTGCTTCTTGGAGTAATCAAGGACGAGCTGATCGAGATTCGCGACAAGTTCGGGGATCCGCGCCGCTCAGAGATTACTATGGACTTTTCGGAGCTGGAGATCGAAGACCTCATAGCTGCTGAAGACGTTGTAGTCAACATGAGCAACCAGGGCTACATCAAGCGCCTGCCCGTCAATGCCTACAAGGCTCAGCGCCGCGGGGGCAAGGGAGTCACCGGTATGGCCACGCGCGAGGAGGA
>DMOT01000242.1:2770-5160 GCA_003456765.1 Bacillota bacterium | reverse complement strand
CTTCTTCTCTTCCTGGGCAATAAGCTTGCCCATGGCCTCCTGCTGTGCCCGTGCCGCCGTCATCTGCGCCTCGGCCTCAGCCACCTCAATAATAAGAGCTTCGCGCATAGGGTTACGGCTGGAAACCTGCGTTCCCACAACCTTGGCGACCGCGCTGCTCAGGCTCTTCTTCACTTCGTCGATTTCCCCGGCCAGTCGCTGCACTTCAGGGTGCTTCTCGGTATATTTCTCCCTTGCAACCGCCAGCTGCAGCTCGAGATCTGCAAGGCGAGCCCTGTGGCCCTGGACTACCGGATCCTCAATCACACTCTCACTGGATACAACCGTCTCAGCCATCCCTGCAAGTTGCTCTCGCACCTTGTCCGCTCGTGCGCGCATCTGATCGACCGTAATATCAATGGTAGCCTGCTGAAGCCCCATCTCCACAAGGCGCTTGAGCAAGGCCTCAGTCTCAGCGGTGGGGGCAATGATCTTCTCACCGGCCTTCACCGCGAGCAAACGTTCCTCAGCCTCCAGCAGCTTCAGGCTCGATTCGTCCACTTGAGTGGCAAGATACTCCCTGGCTGTGCGCGAAGCAGCCTGGTTCATGATCCTGTTCTGCTCTATAAGTACTTGAACCAACTTGTTCGCAAGGTCACATGCCATGCTCCTGTCCGCAAGCTGCACCTTGAGCGAAATAACATCGGTCTTGGCTATAGACTGAACGTTGATCGCATCCCGGAGATCCTTAATGGAGGGCGCATTTACCTCAGGTTCGAGCCCAAGTTGAGCCACGGACCTTTCCAGTACAGTGCGGCTCTTGAGTATCTCCGCGTAGTTAAGGGCCGAGCTTTTCCCTTCAATCCCGGTTACGTCCCCCAGAACGCTGAAAGGCAACGCAAGGCCTGACGCTCCGCCCTGGACAATGAACGTAGCTTCAGCCTCATATATGGGCGTCATCATGCAGCTGGCAACGTAGGCGACCACCATGGCCACTACCGTGATCCCGATAATGAGCCACTTCCGCTTCATTAACGCCTGCCATAATTCTTGAAGATCTACCTCTTCCTCGTACACCGGCCGCCCTCCCTAGCGCGTGATGATACTCATCAGCTGGTTCATGATCGTAAGCATCGCAGAGATCTGGCTCCAATTTATCGACTTCGCAGGCGGCACTATGACGATGTCGCCAAAGGCAAGTGCAGGGTTATTGCCCTTCGTGGGGTCTATGTACTCCCCTTTCGATGGGCTTCCCCCAAGCGCTATCTCAGCCGCCTCATCGCCTGAATACACCATCACCTTTGAGAGATTTGCAGTAGCCGTAGTGCCTCCCGCCATAGCAAGAGCCTCCACAAGCCTCATCCCGGGCTTGAAATCGTAGAGCCCCGGCCTGAGCACACTCCCCATCACAGCCACCTTCCGATTGGCCTCCGGGACGAAGAGCACATCTCCATATGCAACCTCAAAGCCAGAGCCACCTCCGGCAAGAAGCGCATCTACGTCGATCTCACGGGATTCAGCCCCTTCTCGGGTCAGAACGACCCGCGATCCATCGCCACTCGCCGAAATCCCGCCTGCGGCAGATATGGCGTCCAAAACAGTGGCGCCCTTGCGAACTTCCACCTCGCCAGTGCGAGCCACACGCCCCAGAACCTGCACACGTATGGCACCCGAAGGAATCATTACTATGTCGCCTGGCCGCACCCTGGGATTGCTCTTCAGATCTCCAACGTAGCGCAGACGGTCATCTGCAACAGAGAGCGTCAGGGCATCATCCACATCCTCCCCACGATACACCCTCACCTGCTCCAGGTCGGCCATGCGAGTGGGCCCGCCGGCCGTAGCCAGCACATCCATGAGAGTCATGTCCTGCGCGTACTGGTAGACCCCTGGGCGCACAACCTCTCCCATAACCGCCACTTGCCTCGAAACTTGAGGCACATAAATCAAATCCCCATCCGAAAGTGGCCTGTTTGCCGCATCCCCGGGATCGCGGAGAACCTTGTCAAGATCTATAGAATCAGCCGGGCCCTCAGCCCCGCTCCGCGTCAGGCTGACTTGAGTATGGTCGCCATCAGCAAGGATCCCGCCTACAGCTCCAACCGCATCCAGTACCCGCGCCCCTCTCGGAAGCTCCATGGTACCAGGCCTCGACACACGCCCGAAGACTGAAACACTGATGAACCTGGATTCAACATGGACCACATCACCCGGGCGCACCTCAGGATTCTCCGTAACCTTCCCTGAAAAGAGAACCTTGCCCGCACCTATAGGAGCACCCATGCCTTCCGCAATAACGCCGCCCTTGTAGATCGTCACATCCTCAAGCGATGCCTTCTGCGTAGGCCCGCTTGCCGCGGCAATCGCATCCAGTAGCTTTGCGCCACGTGGGAGCGAATAGCCTCCAGGCC
>DMOT01000242.1:0-2657 GCA_003456765.1 Bacillota bacterium | reverse complement strand
GCCATCGCCTCGTCAACATCGACGATGTGCGCTCCCGCACCCTGACGAGTCACTACGACCCCGGCACCGTCGCCGTCGGCTCTGATGCCTCCTGCAGCAGTGACCGCCTCTATGATCGTAGCCCCTCTCCCAAGCTCAAACCCGCCCGGCCGGGAAACACTTCCTGCAACCTGCACATGGATGGCGCCAGATGGCACCACCACGATCTGCCCTGCACTAAGCTTGGGATTGGCCTTAACATCTCCCGCATAGAGCAGCTTCTCATCTGCAATATCTAGACTGGCTCCGCCTTCAACATCAGAGCCTTCATATACTCGTACTCCGTCAAGCGCCGCATGCTTCTGAGGCCCACCCGCAGCAGCCAGGGCATCCATCAACGTGGCCTCAGCAGCCAGCATGTACACCCCGGGCCTTGCCACCTCTCCTAGCACTGCAATCTGCCGCTTCGCCTCGGGAACATAGATCACATCCCCCGATGACAGGAGAACATTGCCCGCGCCACTGGGATCAGCTACAAGAGCCTTTACATCCACAGGCCCTGGCGCCGATGAGCAAATCACATGCGACCCATCGCCCAGCGAGCCGATACCTCCCGCTGCGCTCAGAGCATCCAGAACCCTGGCTCCCTGAGGAAGCTCGTACATCCCGGGCCTTGCAGCACTTCCAATCACATTCACCTTCACCGTGCCGCGCGGTACCACAATCACATCGCCCGGAAGAACCTCGGGATTACGAGACGCCCCGATGGAATCCCCTTCTCTTATAGATACATACCGCGGTTTTCCGTCGAGTCCTTCTGAAAATATAGAAATCTCCTCGAGCATCGCCCTGTCTGTTGCCCCGCCGGCCGCGCCTATCGCATCGAGCAGCTTCGCCCCGTCGGGCAGCCTGTAGGCCCCGGGCCGTGCAACCTCGCCGAGCACGACAACCTGCCCGGGTATGACCTCAGGAACGAAGAGAGCATCCCCCTCCAAAAGCACGATATACTCAGCCTCGCCCCGTATGGCCGCTTCAATGTCGATCTCCGACATCTCCTGGCCCTTACGTGCAAGCGCTATCCGCGATCCATCCCCCTGGGATGTCACCCCTCCTGCGGCAGCTATGGCATCAAGGCAGGTTGCGCCTTCTATCAGCTCGACCATGCCCGGCCTTGCCACGCGCCCCGCAACATACACATGAATAGCAGAGCTCGGCACAACCACAACAGAGCCTGCTTCGATCGCGGGATCTTCCTCCACATCCCCAAGGTAGACCGGTTCACGGTCTGTCAGCGAAAGATCGACGAAGGAGCCCGGAACGCCAGTGTATACTCTAACCTGCGAAAGATCGGCATCCTGCTTCGGCCCTCCCGAAGCTGCCAGTGCTTCAAGAAGCGTAGGAGTATCATCGACAGCGTACACGCCGGGCCTCGCCACAGCCCCGAGCACAGCCACGCTCCGCCTGGCCTCAGGAACATAGAGCACATCCCCATCAGCCAGATGCGCATTCGCCTCGCACATCGGGTCCTCGCCTATTGCATCAAGGTCGATATCCGAAACGGCCGAACCGTCATCGTGCCGGGCATGGGTCACCACTTTCTTGCCTGAAGCGGCAACTCCCCCGGCTGCAGAGATCGCATCCAGGATCCTGGCCCCCTGGGCAAGCTCATACACCCCGGGCCTTGCGACCCCTCCTGCCACGCTCACCGAGATCGCGCGGCTTCCGACTACGACAACATCGTCAGGCCCTAGATATGGGTTCTCCCTGGCATCTCCCTCGTACACCGCCCGGCCAGAACCGAGAACCACATCCGACTTCAAAGAGGAATCGCCTCCAGAGTAGATTGAAACCTTCTCCAGAGAAGCTCGAGCCGACGGGCCTCCGGCAACCCCAATAGCATCCAGGAGCCTTGCGCCCTGGGGTAGCCTGTATGCGCCGGGGCGCATGACCTCGCCTAGTACCACAACCTGCGCCGTGGCCTCCGGAACGAAGAGCGAATCCCCGTCTGAAAGGGTAAGATCCTTCTCCTTGCCGGCAAGAATCGAATCTATGTCAACCTCCATGGCGCGAACCTCGCCATCTGACTGAGCCGTAAGAATAGCTCTCGAGCCATCCGCGGAAGCGCTTGTCCCTCCCGCTGCAACCACGGCCTCCAGAACCCCCGCTCCCTTTCTCAGCACGTAGCTGCCCGGGCGAACCACACGGCCCGCGACATGAACCTTGATCGTCCCTGCCGGAACAACAATCACATTCCCCGCAGCCACCTTTGGATTGTCGAGGATATCGCCTGTATATACAAGAGAATCGTCAGCAATCTCAAGGCTCACACCTGAACCGGCCTCGCCGCCCTCGTACATCTTCACCTGGGAAAGGTCAGCCCGGTCAGTAGGTCCACCCGCGGAGGCCAATACATCCATCAAGGTCGCTCCCCGCTCCACACGGTACACCCCGGGGCGCCCTACCTCCCCAAGCACTGCAACTTGCGCCAGAGCCTGAGGAACATATATCGCATCCCCGTCACTTAGCACCGGCGCGGATCCAGCCTCGCCTCTTGAGATTCCTTCAATATCTATCTCCATGGAGCGAGTACCTTCACCGTCAGCACGGGTCAAGATGACTCTGGCTCCATCTCCGTCAGCCCTTATTCCCCCTGCCGCAGCTATCGCATCGAGCACCGT
>DMOT01000243.1 GCA_003456765.1 Bacillota bacterium | reverse complement strand
GCATTCCTCAGCGGCACTTCCATGGCCACTCCGCACGTTGCAGGCGCTGCTGCGCTCTTGATTGCGGAGTATGTCGACATGCCACAGTATCCTGGAGCCGAGGGGTATGTTGAGGGAAACATGACCATCAAGGATCTCCTTCTTGCAACTGTTGACAAGAAACCTCAGCTCTACGGCAAGATGGTGTCGGGCGGCAGGCTGAACCTGCGCAACGCTCTGCTGCAGTTGATGCCTCCGGAAATCGAGTTTGCGGATGTGGACTATACATACGGCACGCCGCCGCTTACGGTCAACTTCACCGCGGAGGTTCGCGATCCGGAGACGATCGAGGACATGTGGTGGGACTTCGCAGACGGCAGTGAGCCGTTCCATGGGCCCAATGCAACTCATGTGTATGAGGAGCCGGGCAGCTACAAGGCGACATTCCATGCAGTGGATGCAAATGGACTGGAGGCAACTGCCTCTATTGCAGTAGCTGTTTTCGACGATTCTTATTTCGTCTTGATAGACGATGATGGCGGAAACGCTCTTGACGAGTGGTACACCAACTGCCTTGACAGTCTGGACTACAAGTGGGTCAAACTTGAACCGCCTGTAACGTTGCCAACTGACATAGTAAACCCCGTTATCTGGTTCACTGCAAATGCGGCCAGAACCACTCTCACTGCTGAGGATCAGGAGTGGGCCAGCCAGTACTTGGATAATGGCGGGAGGTTGTTCCTATCGAGTCAGGGCGTCATTGACGACCTGGAGATCGACCATCCCTTCATCCATGAGTATCTCCATGTGGCAAGCGTAAGGAAGAATGTCGGAGCCAAGCGCGTGTTTGGCATTCCCGGAGATCCAATGACTGATGGATGGGATATCGTGACTGAGCCTCTCTTTAGGGACAGGAGCGACTCCATTGTTACGGACGATGTCGCTGTTCCGATACTGATGAACGATTCGGGACGGGCTTGTGCCCTAAGATACGTTGGGGACAACGGCTCGAGGCTGATATTCTTCTCCTTCCCGTTTGAGTTCATCCCCGGCGGAGCAATTGAAAGTGGTCCGGGAGCCGGTTCCGAAAACAAGCCAGCAGTGAAGGTAATGGACGCCATTGCCAAGTTCCTGACGGAGCCCGGCGTCGCGCAGGTAAAGGTTTCGCCTTCCTCGCTCGAAGCTGCGGTGGCTCATGGCACTCAGAAGCAGGAGACGCTTACAATATCGAACGCGGGCAATTGCGACCTCTACTTCGATCTGTCTGTTGCCAAGCCTGTTCAGGCAGAGGAGATTGGCGGTCCTGATGAGTTTGGATACGTGTGGAAGGACAGCGACGCTCCTGACGGGCCTGCAGTCGAATGGGTCGACATAAGCGAAACAGGCACGCTCGCTGTATTCGGTGACGACTACTACAAGGAACTCGATCTCCCGTTTGAATTTGACTTCTACGGAGAGAAAAAGAGAAGCATCCTCATCAGCACAAACGGATATGTCACGTTTGGTCTGAGAGGCACGGCTTCCAGTCATACGCCTATACCGGACGCTACTGCTCCGAACGATCTGATCGCTCTGTTCTGGGCTGATGTGAACGCAAGGGACGGCGGGGTCTACTACTGGCATGATGTCGCCAATAGCCGTTTCATAGTCTCATATCAAGGCGTACAGAAGCAGAACGAGGAGTATGAGCCTGAAGGCTCGTTAGACTTCCAGGTACATCTTTATGAGGATGGGCGGATCGTGCTCCAATATGGCGAGCTTGATGGCGTCCTTGATGGATGTACTGTGGGAATTGAGAACTCAGCCGGAACTATTGGCCTGCAGGTTGCGCATAACGAACCTTACTTGCACAGCAATATGGCAATTGAGTTCTCGCGTTGGCATGACGGCATGAGCTTCAAACCCGCTCGTGGCCTGGTCAAACCTGGCGGCAACGTAGACGTGGCCGTCAAGCTTGATGCGCGAGCTCTGCCAAGGGGGTTGCACAAGCGGGATATTGTGGTTGCTACCAATGATATAGATACCCCATCATTGACAGTGCCGGTCGCCATAGAGGTAACGCCCAATGCGGTTCCTGTCATAGTCGCTGATGCGAGTCCGGCGAAGGGCGAAGCTCCGCTTGCAGTCACATTCACGGCTGAAGCCTACGATCCGGATGCAAGTGGCGAAGTGATTGACATGTGGTGGGATTTCGGCGACGGATCCGAGCCTGAGCATGTGGCCAACACGAGCCATGTATATGCTGAGGAAGGACGCTACGCGGCATCGTTCCATGCTGTGGACGATGTGGGGGCAGAGGCCTCTGTTTCACTGTGGATCGATGTAACCAAGGCGCCGCACGCTGTAATAGACGTAGACTCGGTGGATGTTGCAGTGTTGCCTGATTCCCAGGGTGTTGCCTATGTGAAGATCCAAAACACTGGGGATGCGCCAATGAGATATCGCGTGGTTGGGCTTAAGGAGCCCGGAGATGTTGAGATAACTAAGACTGCCGGAACAGATGAGCTTGATCCGACTTCACCTTACCCGATCTCAACGTTCGAGGTGGAAGGCGATTCAGTGCGCACTCTGAAGCCGGAGGCAGTTCTGAAATCATGGGAAATTCCCGCAGCCAGTGAAGGCGGACCGGGATGGCCATGGGGATGCGGCTTTGATGGAGAGCACGTCTGGGTGTCAGACGTGAAAAAGGCGAACTTCAAATACACCACTGACGGCGAATTCACCGGAGACAGGTTCGACACCACCGAATGGACAAGAGGGTGGGGAGGCGACTTCGCCTGGGACGGAAACCTCATGTGGCAAGTGAGCGTCGGCGGCGACAACTACATAGGGGGACTCGATCCTGAGACAGGCGAATGTCTGGCCATTATCACAGACCCAGATGGAATCTGGGACGGTCATGCCGAGAGAGGGTTGACCTACGATCCTGTCGAGGACGTATTCTACATCGGCGGCTGGGTTGACTACAAGATGTACAAGATAGCAGGACAGTCCTGGGCAGAACCTGGCAAGATCCTGCGGGTGTATGACGATGTTACTCTGGCAATTGCAGGTATTGCCAGAGTCGGCTGGCACCTGGTGCTTACGCTCAATACCCATCCTGACCTGATTGCTGTGATGGATAGCATCACCGGTGAGATCATCACCTGGATGGAGTCTCCATCGGTCAGCTCGATCCGGGTCGGCGGTTGTGAACAGGACGAGAACGGCAACGTGTGGATGGTATACCAGGGTCAACAAGGTCGACCCGGCATGGCATATCTACTCGACATGGGCCTTGCCTTGGATGATTCGCCGGAGTGGATGAGTATTTCGGAAGGCGAAGGGATTCTCCAGCCTGGCGAGGCTGCAGAGGTCGAAGTGAAGTTCAACGCATCTAGCGCGATGAAGCCTGGAGATGAGTATGAGGCCCAGATAGTGGTGACGACGAGCGATCCTGAAAATCAGATGTTGGTCTTGCCGGTCAACATGCGGATAAACGCCGCGCCTGCGGCGGACTTCAGTTTCGCGCGCACTGGCGAGGTTGCTGTGAGGATGATTGATGAATCAACCGATTCGGACGGCGACATAGCCGCGTGGAGCTGGTCGTTCGGGGATGGCACCACTTCCACTGAGAAGAATCCAGTTCATGAATACGCT
>DMOT01000190.1 GCA_003456765.1 Bacillota bacterium | reverse complement strand
TCCCTGCATGGTGCATATTTTGAAAGCATTAGCACCTTATTGTTCAGGAACCATATTAACTCAGAACTGGCTTTGAGTTCTCTGCAGCTAAGCACTGCTCAACCTCTTTGGAGCCCGCACTCTTGCATTAATAATTCAGAGTTGCAAGATATTATGGTAATCTAGGGATGACGCAGTCTCCCATCTCATCCCTGCTCTGCCAGAGTTACGTACATGTTTCTCCGGTGACAATGTGCCTTCTAGGGAACTGCTGTGTGGGAACAATATAAGGAAGAGAAGCGGTTGCTTTATGATCAGAGGAGTTCAAAACGGGAACTAGCTGCTCTATGGCGCATCACACAACGATTGCTCAGCAAGCCCGTGGGGCTTGCTCTGGTTTTGGCTGTCTTCCTGTCGCTTTCGGGCTTTGCTGAGACGACGGCATCAACGCGGTACAGTACGAGACATCAAGTTGAAACTTCCGAGCAGATTCATGAGCGGGCATGAAAACAGGCTGCAGAAGGCGCAGCTTGCGGCAGCGAGTTTCAGAAATATGCAATCTACTCGTCGCGTTGACTGGCAGTCGCGAACCCAGAGGTTTACCTGAAGGCAGACGAGGCGTGGATGAAGATGACCCATGACTTCAGCGGATGGGGCGCCAACTACCTTGCCCGAGACCGCATACTTACCAGGGAGACGGGGTGGTATGAGGAGGTTCACAAGAAGATCGCGGATGGACTTGGGGTCAGAAAGCCGGAGAAGGCTCCCCTACCTTCAGTATCCTGGACAATCGGCTGATGTTCATCTGGAGCGCAATGAAGGGCATGAAATGGCGGCTGTGTACGCCATCAGCGATATAGTAACCGAGGACGAGCTCTCTCCAGACTACATCATACCAGGGCCCTTTGATCCCAGAGTGGCGCCTGCAGTTGCGGCCAAAGTAGCGGAGGCCGCACAGGCCTCGGGAGTGGCCAGGGTGAAGGTGTCGCCGGAAGACGTCAGGAAGCGAACGGGGGAGCCGGTTGAAGCCGTAAAAGCTTCGTGGAAGTAGCTTTACAAAGGATTTCCTCAACATATCGACCGCAGCAGACCATGCCGACATCTATGGACATCTGCGGTTGGTCTCATAGAGGCCCCAAGTCTGCACCTAGACACTGCATATTCTTCACTTAGCGCAGGAAGACGAATCTTAGGTCCGGTTCGTCCATATCGGCTGCGGCAGTAATGCTGAAAGCAGACAGGGTTCTGGGCCTTGACCCCAGGCAAGCAGGGACCGAGCCGTATGAAAGCCGAGATGATCAGCGTAAGGCGTCTTTAAGCTTCGACCTCTACCGTGCCAGCCATCTGCCGTGGGCCGTTATCAGGAGAAGACGAACACTGGAGCGTTTGCAGAACGTTATGTGCCATGGGTTAATCCCTTGTCAACGCTTTGGAGACAGACCCAATCCATGCGAGTGATGTAGGGAGTGGGGTTTTGCCCGGCATCGTGCGCCAGGTGTATATATAGTTCTGAAAAGTAGGGTGACGCCAGGCTGATCACCTGGCGCCACCCTACTCGATGATTACCTATACCTCTCCTACCTGCCTGGACTCTATCAATACGATACTAACCTAGAAGGGCACCTTGACCGACAATGACATGAGCTGCCAGTTCATGTATGTGTCAGGATGGTGGTGTATCCATGCCCAGGGTTTGTCGCTGTGGAACGCTGACGAACTGCATTTGCAATCTTGCAGACCGCTGACTCCGTAGGCGAGCTTCAGGGTGCCAGATCCAACTGTGGAGGTTATAGCAGCCTCTAAGTAGTTCTTTCCTTCATCTTCAAACGGTCTCCACATATCCTTGTTTGGATCGGTTTCATCAGGAAGCACATTTGCCTCACGGTAGGTCCATGTTAGGTTTGAGGTAATCCTATTGCTTGCCCTATGGGTCAGCCCAACGCTTGCCACGAATTTACCCTCGTTGTCTTTGGAAAGGATGCCTGTCTTGACTATAAGCTTGGGGCTGATAATGGCATCGGTTCCGAAATAGGCGTAGATATCTGTTTCGGCATCGTCAGAGCCTGAGCTGTTGAGTTCAGCAACGGCTGCAACCTTCGATTCGGCTGCCAGGACGAGACCGAGGTTTGAATCGGTTGCATAGATCCCCCATCCCTTAAGATGGGTTTGAGGCTCTTCAGCCTTGTAACTAGCTTCAGCCGCAAGAGTCAGATCATCTATTGGAGAGCCGGCCACTGCAAGACCAATGGTGGTGTCAGCTCTGACTGGCTCGCCGTTGATGTTATGGACGGTCTTGTCCGCGTATGAGTCGACCTCATACGAGACAAACGGCGTGAAGGTCAATCCCAGCGCTTCATATTCTGCGTCAACGCGGGCCATGTACCCATCGAAGTTCTCGGTTACGGTGTTCCCTCTGGGATCCTTTCTCTCAGGGCCTATGAGGTCCGCCTTGTAGGCGCCGGATAGGGTTACAGAGAGATTGCTGAGTGGAGAAATCTCAAAGCTTCCTGTCGTCTCATGCCATTTCGGAGTATCAGGATAGAACATCCAGAAGTTATTGCCCAGAGTCAAAGTTGCTGGCATGTCCATAGGAAGGCTGATCCTGGCTTCGGCTTCCAAAGCGGCGCTATCCTTGTATTTCTGTAGCGAGGCATCGCTCCTGGTGGACCTGAGTTCGGCCTTGAAGTCGTCTCCGACTGCACTGTATTTGGCGTCCAATTCAACCGGACCCAGAGGCAGGCCCTCGATGCCAAACGTGTAGGCAAGATTGTCTCCTTGACCTTCGAAGTTCCATGGACCGGTCTTCTTCCACCGACCTACTGCTGCCAGGGTCAGATTGCCGCCGAGTCCGGGAACGGGCCCTACAACATCTGCACCGAAGTTCATGTTTACATTGTTCTTCTCCTCCCGATAGTAGCCAAGCAATCCGAGAGTGAGCCCCGATTGCGTCGGGTAGGTTATCCTGCCAAGCCAAGCAGTTCGCTTGTTGTACTGAAATGTGTAGAGGTCGATATCAGCTCCGTAAAGGGTTGCGTTGGCGTTGAGAGCCCAGTTCCCACCCCGGTTAGCCAGAACAAGAAGGGGATCATTCATGGATCTGAAGCGTTTGGCATTGGTTGAGCTGCTTCTGGCCGCCCAGAAGCTCCAAGGCGAGCCATCGTATGAGAAATACCAATTACCAGCTGTGATGGATGGCGTTGGCATAAATGGCTTGATGGTCAGTGGCAAGAAGGCAGAGATGTTATTGCCATCCACAAACGTGAGGTCGAGGCTTAGCTTGCTTGCAGGTCCTATGCCTGACGGACTCCAGACCGGGTCGCCGGAAGCGTTGTAACTATACGTAAAGTCGGCTGTGTACTCTCCGCTGAGTTTGAGTGTTGCAGCTGATGTGGGCAACGCCATAAACAGCGCGAGTACGATGATCGTTGCGATAGCGAGTCGTTTTCTCATAGCAAATCCTCCTTGGCATGTGGTTGCAGCTGTAGGAGCGACAGGGAAGGGCGCCGGCATGGGGGATTTGGCGCTCCCGCCCCAAGTGTCAGATGCTGCACATGGTTTTGATTTTCGTGTTGTTGTGGCGGAAGCGCGTGTGAGATTCTGCACCACTTCCATGAGTAGGCGCGCTCCATCCCCCCGTAAGGGATTGACGCTAGTCAGCCAGTGGCAAGGACACTCTGAGACCGCGGTTCAAATAGAAGCCTGATGCAAAGAGTACTCCCTCCAAGCTGAAATCCGACTATGGGTTTCTCGGGGAATACATAAATACCTACTTTCTCTCATTGTT
>DMOT01000039.1 GCA_003456765.1 Bacillota bacterium | reverse complement strand
CCACCCTGTTTGTTGTTCTGTCCGCCTTTTTGCTTGTCTTTTGCGCTATCTTCTTTGGGCTGCTTCTTCTCGTCACCCTCCGAGGCTACTTCGACCATTTGCGCTCTGGCGTATGTCTTGAAGACCTTAGTTACCTGAACGAGAAGCTTCTCCCCGATTAGCCGACCCGCACCTTCTACGTCTATTACATAGCCTTCCAGCCTTGCAATCCCGTCTCTGCTGTTGCTCACATGGGGCTCTTCTACGACCACTTCGAGCCTGTCGCCGGCTGAAACGGGCAATGCCTTTTTCTCTACATCTTCCTTGGATCCGACGGCGGCAATCACTATGTCCTCCAGCTTCTGATCGAAGCTGCCCTTTACATATATGGTTTTCCCCGTCTCCTGCTCAAGCGCAGAAAGATTGGATCCGCCAGCACCTATCAGCATCGCAGCGACCGATGGATGCAGCAGAACAAGCATTGCAGGCTGATCAGTGGAGAGAGCCTCCTTCTTGATTGCACGCATGGCACGGAACGAGAGAGTCTCTTCTGAAAGGATTCTTCCCCTTCCATCACATGTCGGGCAAACCTTCGTCATAGACTCAGCCAGGCCCTCTTGCACCTTTTTCCTTGTCATCTCAACGAGGCCAAGATGGGTGAACCCCAGCACAGTGGCCTTGGTCTTGTCGCGCGCGAGAGCCTCCTCCAGCTTGTCAGTGACCTTGCGCTGATGAGCATCGTTCTCCATGTCAATAAAGTCGATGACTATTATCCCGCCGATATTTCTCAGCCTGAGCTGCCTTGCAATCTCCTCAGCCGCCTCAAGATTCGTCTTCAAAACAGTATCCGCCAGGGACGTAGATCCGATGTACTTCCCCGTGTTTACGTCTATAGCAGTGAGAGCCTCTGTGTTGTCGATGACAATATACCCGCCGCAAGACAGCCAAACCTTGCGCCTCAAGGTCCTGGCTATCTCCTCCTCCAGGCCGTAAGTATCGAAGATCGGTTCCTGGCCTGTATAGAGGTGGATTCGATCCCTCATTGTCTCGGAATACATCCTGGACAGATCGAGCACCTTTCTGTGCTCCTTGGGATCATCCACAGCGAACTTGGTAACATCAGCAGCAAAATGATCACGGACCAGCCTGAATGCAAGGTCATATTCTTGATGAAGCAAGGTCGAGCCACGTGCTCTTCGGTTTCTTCCTTGAATCCGTCTCCAAAGCTTCACAAGGAACTGAATATCGGAGGCAATCTCCTCCTGGTTCTTTCCCTCAGCGACCGTCCTCACTATTACGCCGACCCGACGCGGTTTGGAAGACTGCGCTATCTTGCGCAATCGCTCGCGCTCACCCTCTTCCTCTATGCGCCGAGACACGCCCACGTAATCCACTGTAGGCATGAGCACTACATATCTGCCTGGCAACGTGACATCCGTTACGACCCTGGCACCTTTCGTGCCAATGGGCTCCTTGGTAACTTGAACCATGATCTCCTGACCGGGTTTGAGAATATCCTTGATCGACGTCGATTTCTTCCTTGGAACCGATATTTCTTCTCCATCCGCCTCCCGCACCATACGGGAATTGCGTCCATTGCGCCCCGCAAGGGCATCATCTACATACAAAAACGCGTTGCGCTCCAAACCTATATTGACGAAGGCCGCTTGCATCCCAGGGAGAACATTTTCAACTACTCCCTTGTAGATATTCCCCGCGTATCGGGGATGAACTGACCTCTCCACAAAAAGATCTACAAGCTTTCCATTCTCAAGGATGGCGGCCCTTACTTCGCCATTGTCGGAGTTGACAACAATTTCTCTCGCCATTCAACTCAACTCCCCGGGCTTCCAACCCTTAGCGATGACCAAATCTTTGCATTTGCAAGCCATAGGGGAGACTAGCTCCCCATTTTCAACAAAAAACAATCCAGTGCGATGGATTCGAAGCCGAACGGCATTCAAGTTAGCCCCGGCAATCGAAGATAGATGCGCAAGGAGGTTCTCAGGTCTGAGATGGGCGCGCCCGCCACATGCACAGACGAATTCCAATGCGCCGCCATCTGCCACTGATATTTTGCGCACGAGCTTTCTGATGTCTACCTCTTTTTGCCCGCTCTTGGTAGTGACCATGCCCGGAGAGGTACACAGGCCCGCAAAGACGGATGCCGCGTCGTTCAATCCGGGACATGCGCTCGTGCGATAGGAGGCGTACTCTACGCGGGAGGCAAGCGAAGACTTGCCCCAATATGAGCAGGCTGCCACCACAGCGAGGCCTGGCGGCATCTTGGCACCCAGAGCATCAAAGGCTTCCTCGACACCGATCTCAGGTCCGTCAGGATCAAGCTGGATATCAGCGTATTCCGCTTCGCTGGTGATGCCCACACCAAGAGCGCTGGCAAACGAAAACTTGGGCAATGGGTGGTAGCCTTCAGAATATGCAACCGGAATCTCGGCGCGCCTCATGGCACGTTCAAAAGCTCTCATGAACCCCAGGTGCGGAACGAACCGGGCTTCCTCGCCTTTCACAATACGGACTCTCAACACCATGCCCGGCTCACCTCCACGCCCCGCCGGCCAGACGGGTTCTTGCGCCGTCCGCGCATGCGCCACAACCCGTGCAGGCGCCGGTACGGCAATCCGGAGTGAGCTCAGCCTTGGCGGCACGCTCCGCCTCTCGCCTGAGAAAATCCTTGGATACACCCATGTCAATGTGATCCCAGGGCAACCGTTGATCAAAATCATAGGAGGCATTGGCCCATTTCGAAGGATCGACTCCGACCTCTTCAAAGGCTTGCCTCCACAGGTCGGCGCGGAACTGGTCCGACCACCCGTCAAACCTGCATCCCAGAGCCATTGCCCGCTCTATCGCAGGAGCAAGCTCCCGGCCTCCCCTGGCGAACGCAGCCTCCAGGAAGCTTGCTTCAACATCATGAAATGAGACTGACAGGCCGCGCATGCGCATGCGCTCCCTGAGGTAATCCTGCTTTCTCGCCAATTCCTCCCGCGAGTTCTGCCCGTACCACTGGAATGGGGTATGGGGTTTGGGCACGAACGAAGAGACGCTCACGTTAACCCGAACCCTGCCCGCCTTTCCTCTTTTCCGGGCTGCGCTTCGCCCGAGCTCCAGTACTCGTCGGCACAGGTCGGCAATTCCGTCCAGATCCTCATCAGTCTCATGTGGCAAGCCTATCATGAAGTAGAGTTTGACAAGATCCCATCCCGACTCAAAAGCGTCTCTCGCGGCAGACATCAAGTCTTCCTCGGTAACGCCCTTGTTGATCACATCCCGCATCCTTTGGGTTCCGGCCTCTGGGGCAAAAGTGAGGCCCGTCCTTCGAAACTTCTCCAGCTCCCTGGCAAGCTCAAGGGAGAAAGAATCTACACGCAAAGAAGGCAGGGAAACTGTCACTCCCCTCTTGGCGTGTTCCTCAACGAGCCTTCTGCTAAGCTCCGTCACTTGAGTGTAGTCTGCGCTTGAAAGCGAAAGCAGGGATATCTCGTCATAGCCCGTGCTTCGCACGAGATCCTCTGCCAAAGAACACAGGTTATCCAACCCGCGCTCCCTTACAGGCCGATATATCATGCCCGCTTGACAAAAACGGCACCCTCTGGTGCAGCCCCTCATCACTTCCAAAGCAACCCTGTCATGTACTGCCTCAAGAAACGGCACGACAAACTTTCTGGGAAACTCGGCCTCATCCAAATCCGCCACCACTCTGCGCCTGACAGGGTTCTTATGGCGCGGGCAGTAGACGCCGCTGATCTCCGAAAGACTATTGACTATGTCAGCGCGTTCGGCCCCCTCTCTTTTCTTTCTGGCCACTTCCGACATTATCTCCACAATCACTTCTTCCCCGTCGCCTACCACGACCAGATCAAAAAAAGCCGCGATAGGCTCAGGGTTTGACCCACATGGCCCGCCGGCAATAACGATCGGATCATTCTCGGTCCTGACTTCGGCTCTCAAAGGCACACCTGCCAGGTCAAGCATTGCCAGGACATTTGTGTAGGTGAGTTCATATTGCAGGGTGAACCCAATCACATCAAACGAACTCGCCGACGAATATGTCTCGAGGCCGTAAAGGGGAAGATTGTAGAGGCGCATCTGCGCCTCCATATCGGGCCACGGAGCAAACGCCCGCTCAGCAACGAACCGGGGACTGCTATTGACTATTTCGTACAGGATCTTGAATCCTATGTACGACATCCCCACTTCGTAGACGTCGGGAAAAGCCAGCAGGATGCTGGCCTCGGCCTCGCTTGCACCACGACGCACAGAATTGAGCTCATTGCCGACATAGCGCACTGGTTGCGACACCTGCGGCAATATCTCCTCGTATAGAACCTGTTTATCAACCATGAAAAACGCTTCTCCTCAATCTTTGCGGCCGGCCAAAACTTCACGGACTGCAGCATCGGGCCCCAACAGTGAAATGCCCTCCAGCAGCTCAAGTTCGGACAGACGTCCGATCTCACCACCCCCTGCGCCTATGACCGAAACAATGGTGAAGTCGGATGACGTCACTTTTCGGAGCAAGTCGCAGGCGGTCACATCGGGGGCTGCCACCAGCAACCTCGCTGGAAGTGAACCGCGTGCTCTCAATGAAGCGCGTTTGCCCATCACCGATTTCAGCCCTGCGTAGGCTGCAGATTGGCTCTCACGCCCCGCGGCTATCCAGATAAACAGCCCCAGCGCCGGCATCAACAGATTAAAATATCTCGCGGCAAAACCTGCCGCACCCAAAACTGTTATCGTAATCCCAATAACACGCGACAGGGCAACCGCCTTGCGCGTGGCAGAAGCAACACCTAATTCCTCGGCCATAAGGGCTCTGAGGACCCGCCCGCCATCGAGCGGAAACGCGGGAATGAGATTGAATATGGCCAAAGCAATATTGGCGCCTACGAAAAACTCAACCTTCTCCCTATCAGCATTGCCATAAAGCAGAAGAAGATAACCTAACGAGGCAAGAATCAGCGAAGTCATGGGGCCCGCCATAGCAACCGCCGCCTCCGCCTCCGGACGGCTCTGGATCTCCCCCTCCAATGAAGCCACGGCCCCAATAGGAGTAATGCTGATCCGGGCCACCGCATATCCAAACCCTGTGGCAGCCATGGCATGCGACGCCTCATGCACCATTAGCGAAGCGAACACAATAGCCCACTGCCATAGGCTTCCCGCCAGTGCATAGAGGGCTGCGAACACGATTACCAGCGGGTCTACATCAAGTTCGACCCCGAATACCCTCACGATCCCGGCAATCCCGGGAGCCTTACTCGCCCATGCACGCCTCACCTGCCCACCTCCAGTGCTCGCGCGAGCAAAGGGGGCGACAGACCCCGGGAAAGGCCTGCAGCCTCATGTACTCATATGAGATCATACTGCCGCCGCGGAAACGCTAGAAGACGATCTTTTTCCTCCTCATGTATACGTTCTGCATAATGGCTATTGAGATCATCACGCTCATCAACGAGCTTCCTCCCGCGCTGAAAAAGGGCAGAGGTATCCCTGTGCATGGCGACACGTTCATAGTCATTCCCGCATTCACGAAAATATGAACGAGCATTACCGAAGTCAATCCCACAACCAGGAGAGCACCGAACCTGTCGCGCGCTTCCTGGGCGATACTATAGCCTCTATGCACTATCATGAAGAGGACTGCCAAAGCTGCAGTCGCCCCAAAAAACCCCAACTCCTCGGCAACCACCGAAAAAATGAAGTCGGTATGGTGTTCCGGCAAGAAATTCAGCCGCGCCTGAGTGCTCTGACCATATCCCTTCCCCAAAAGCCCCCCTGATCCAATAGCTATCACCGACTGCATCACATTATACCCGAATCCGCGCGGATCAAGGCCTGGATTGAAAAACACCTTGATTCTCATCTGTTGATGAGGCTGAAACAGGAAGAAATAGGACACGGGGGCTATCACCAGGATAATGGCCCCAACGATCGTCAACAAAAGCTTCGTATCAGCTCCCGCAGCATACATCATTGCGAAGAATACGGGCGCAAGCACTAGCGCCGAGCCCAGGTCATTTTGCGCAACCACAAGCCCCATTGGCACCCCTACTATCAGGGCCGGCATGATGAAACTGCGAAGATGGGAGAGATCATCCTGCTTGGAAAGGTACGCGGCAAGAGCGACAACCACCCCGATCTTGACATATTCAGAAGGCTGTATTGCAAGTGCGCCTATCCTGATCCAACTCATGGCTCCTTTCGTCGGGGTTCCCAAGACGAAGACGCTTGCAAGCATGACCAGGCTGATCACATAAATCCACTTAGCAAACCGTTCCAGGTAGTGATAGTCGACAGCCAGGATGACAAGAGAACCGACAGCCCCTAGCGCGGCAGCGAGCAGCTGCTTCTTAACATAGAGAAACGGGTTTCCTGCAGTAAGGCGCGTGTTCCATCTCGTGGCGCTGTATATCATGGCGCAACCGAACAGAACTGCAATTACTGCTGCGCCAAGCAATGCATAATCAAAGTTCCTGAGGAGCCTCCTATCAATCAACATACTACGGCCTCCTGCGAAAGCACGAATGCGAAGGCTGGTCCAGTGCAAGGGCGGACTGAAAACCCAGCCTAAAACGCTCCAGCCGACTCACGTTTGACTTCCTTGACCGGAATGCTCGCCACCAAGGCAACCGATGAATCGGATGTGTCAAGCTCCACGCGCATGTCTCCTTCATCGATATCCAGGTACCTGCTAATCACTTCTATGAGTTCGCTCTTCAGCTGCTCCATGACCTGCGGGGAGAGGGTAGCGCGGTCCTGCACCAGAACCAACCTCAACCTGTTCTTAGCGCATTCCCTGCTTGTTTCGGTTTCCACTCGCCCGAAGAGCCGTGCGAGAAACTCCATCATGGCGTCTACCCCCTTGATATTCCTAACCACTTTGCGAATCGGCCAAGCCAGTCGTCTGGTTCAAGCATTGCCGCAATAGGCACATCATTACCCATTATCCGTGCAGCGATATCGCGAAAAGCCTGCCCTGCACGGGACCTCTCCTCCATGACAGCCGGAACCCCGCGATTGGTCGAGATTATGATCGATTCATCATCTGGAACGACTCCAAGGAGTTCCACCTTGAGGAATTCTATGAGGTCATCAACATTCATCATGTCATGTCTCTTCACCATGTCAGGACGAATCCTGTTGACTATGAGCCATGGATCCCTGACCTGCTCCGATTCCAACATTCCGATAATTCTATCTGCATCCCTTACGGCAGACATCTCCGGAGTAGTGACGACAATCGCTCTGTCCGCTCCGGAGATCGCGTTCTTGAACCCTTGCTCAATCCCTGCCGGACAGTCAAGTATCACAAAATCGAAACTCTCTTTCAGGCTCAACGTAAGAGCCTTCATCTGATCCGGCGTGACTGCTGACTTATCCCTTGACTGTGCAGCCGGCAAGAGCGAGAGATTATCGATGTGCTTATGGCGTATGAGCGCCTTCTGAACATCACAAGCACCTTCGACTACGTTGACTAGATCGTACACTATTCTGTTTTCGAGCCCGAGCACAAGGTCGAGATTGCGAAGGCCAATGTCTGCATCGACCAGCGCTACACTAGGTCCCGACATTGCGAGCCCTGCGCCAATGTTGGCCGCTGCTGTAGTCTTGCCAACACCGCCTTTCCCGGAAGTCACAACTATAGCAGTCCCGCTCATCAAACTAACACCGTCCCTGTATGAGTTGTCCAGGGTTCTATCACGATCGACCCTTCGCGCAAATAAGCTACTTCCGGACCCTGCGGCATCTGCGTTTCGTCATCAGGCGCCCTCGTAATCTTGTCGGCTATGCGAAGCTGCGTCGGAACCAACCTCAGCGCAACTACACACGCATCAGCTTTTCCAGCTGAACCTGCATGCGCGATTCCTCGCAACGATCCGAACACAACGATATCGCCGGTGGCCAGGACTTCAGAGCCCGGATTGACATCGCCCATGACGACGACATTTCCGTCGAACGACACTGCCTGCCCCGACCTGAGGGTTCGTCGGACAAGTATCGTATCGCCACGGGGAGCCAGTTCGCCATTTGCAGAGCCGCCATCATTCCGAGCCTTCCTGGCCCCAGATGCGCCAGAGTCAGCAGCCCGCTGCCGCTGCCTCCGCCCGGCTGGCTTCTCCTCGCTCAAGGACAACCCGTATTCCTCCAAGATCATCCTGACCTCCTCGATCCACTCAGACGGGACAACAGCCCCGCGCGTATCCAATCTAACCCTGCCGCCTGAATAAAAACCGTCAGCTTCCTGAAGCCTTCGGCGGAGAGAGTCCTTCAAGTTCTCGATATTCTCATCTGCGTCTATAACCAGGCGAAGCCCGTCCCTTGTTCCTTTGAAGATCACTTCCTGCGCTTTAAAAACACCCACCGCCGATTCAGCCTGTCCATGTTTGATTCTCCAACAGGAATGCATTTCCTTCCCGTCTATCTATCCGGAATGCCGAAGTAGGCCTCCAT
>DMOT01000038.1 GCA_003456765.1 Bacillota bacterium | reverse complement strand
GCCATTGATTACACTGCTTGGCTGACCACGCAGCAATAATGCATATGGAATATGTTGTGTGTGGAATGTGGGTTTCAGTCTGAGGTTGCTTACCCATAAGTAAGTCTCGATAAGTTCTTACGCAATCCCTGGGTCTGCATTGTCCGCAATTCAGAGCCTGGCTGCTCTATTAGGCCAAGATACTTCTTGCGAAGTACTTAGCCATGGACTGTAACAAGCATTGAGAAAGGAACGTACGGGGGAGTAGACGCAGCAATCGACTGTGAAAGCAAGATTCAGCTCATCATGGCACGTAGAAGAAGACGATGCGGCTGACTGCTCCAGAGATTCTGCGCATCCCTGACACAGTACAGGTGGCGTGTCTTGAGGTCGAAGAGATAGTGGGTCCTCTGGCATTCACGCGCGGCCGGCAGCATAGGCTGCGAGGCATGGGACGACTCCAATCACATCATCCGTCCACCCCAGCTGCTCGTACTTGCAGGCTTTTGCGGGCCTCCGTTGGACTGGGGCACATGTGCTATAATCTGATATGGAGTTTCTGCCCGGCCGCGGAAAGCGGCGTATAGTGGCTCTGAGGTGTATATGAACATAAGAGATATCAGGAATTTCTGCATTATTGCCCATATTGACCACGGGAAGTCTACACTTGCAGACCGCATTCTGGAGCTGACTGATGCGATCGATGAACGCGCCATGATGGACCAGGTTCTCGACAAGATGGACCTGGAACGAGAACGCGGCATAACGATCAAACTGAAACCAGTGCGGATCGAGTACACTCGTCCCAATGGTGATACGTATGTGCTCAACTTGATAGACACTCCTGGGCATGTGGATTTTACGTATGAGGTGTCGCGTTCCCTTGCTGCCTGCGAGGGGGCAATCCTTGTTGTCGACGCGACTCAAGGAATCGAGGCGCAGACTCTGGCCAATCTCTACCTGGCAATCGGCGGCGGTCTCGAGATAGTGCCTGTGGTAAACAAGATAGACTTGCCCAATGCTGAGCCCGACAGGGTTCGCGACGAGGTTGTAGACCTCATCGGCATAGACCCTGAGGAGGTCATCCTCACGAGCGCCAAGACGGGTGAAGGTGTGCTCGATGTGCTGGAGGCCGTTGTTGAGCGCATTCCCCCGCCGCGAGGAGAGGCGGACAAGCCATTGCGCGCCCTGGTGTTCGACTCACATTTCGACCCATACCGTGGCGTCATTGCCCATGTGCGCATTGTGGAGGGTGTCGTAAGGGTAGGCGACATGGTGAGGATGATGAGCACGGGAAACGAATACGAGGTTACAGAGCTGGGGGTTTTTGTCCCGGAAATGAAGGCGGCCGAATGCCTGAATCCGGGTGAGGTTGGTTTCTTGGTGGCTCAGATAAAAGAAGTCGCGGATGCGCCTGTGGGAGACACGATCACTTCTGCAGAGAACCCGGCGCCTGAGCCTCTTCCAGGTTACAGGCCTGCAACGCCTATGGTCTATTGCGGGCTGTATCCCTTGGAGAACAGCGCATACGCCGATCTTAGAGATGCGCTCGACAAACTGAAATTGAACGATGCTTCCATTACGTACGAGCCTGAGACCTCTGCGGCGCTGGGATTTGGCTTCAGATGCGGTTTTCTGGGCCTTCTTCATATGGAGATAGTCCAGGAAAGGCTGGAACGCGAGTATGATCTGGAACTGATAACGACTGCTCCGTCTGTGGTGTACCGTGTCAACAAGACGTCGGGAGATGGGGTGATGGTGGACAACCCGGCGAATCTTCCGGCTGTGCCCGAGATAGAGACGATTGAGGAGCCGTTCGTCCGGCTCACGGTGTTCGTTCCTTCCGACTACATCGGTCCTGTGATGGACCTTGCTGTCGAAAGGCGAGGGGAAGTCTGCGACATGCACTTTATCGGGCCCACAAGGGTGAAGCTGACCTATGACATGCCGTTAGCTGAGATTCTCTATGACTTCTTCGACAAGCTCAAGTCGAGGACGCGCGGTTATGCATCGATGGAATACGAGTTCCTTGAGTACAGGCCATCTGACCTCGTGAAACTGGATATTCTCGTTGGCGGAAAACCGGTTGACGCCCTTTCGAGCATTGTTCATTCAGACTTCGCCAATAGGCGAGGGAGATCGCTGGTTGAGAGACTGAGGAAACTCATTCCACGCCAGCTCTTCGATGTGCCTATCCAGGCTGCGGTGGGATCCCGGGTTATTGCGCGGGAGACGGTGAAAGCAGTCAGGAAGGACGTTCTGGCCAAGTGCTACGGGGGCGATGTTTCAAGAAAGCGTAAACTGCTTGAGAAGCAGAAAGAGGGCAAACGCAGGATGAAGCAGTTCGGGCACGTAGAGATACCGCAGGAGGCTTTCATGGCTGTGTTGGCAGATGATGAAGAATGATGCCTCCGGGGTCGGGAGGAATCTACGTTCACGTGCCTTTCTGTGTTCGAAAGTGCAACTACTGCGATTTCGTCTCATATCCTGCAAGCAGGTATGCCGAAGCCATGGGGCAGTACCTGGCGTCAGTTACCCGCGAGTTCTGCCTCAGAGAGAGCGAGCTGGAGAGGATTCGCCCCATACGCACGCTCTATGTTGGAGGAGGAACACCCACCTGTGTTCCATGGAGGCAGCTGGCCGAGTTCATCGCCACGCTCCTTGCCCAGATTGAGCAGGTCAACTCTCTGGGCAGTCTGGACGGACGATCGAGTGGAGCAGGGCTTGAGGTGACTGTTGAGGCCAATCCTGGAACTGTCGATCAGCGCAGCCTTGCCGCCTTGAAGGAGAGTGGAGCAAATCGACTCTCCCTTGGCTTTCAATCGCTGGACGCGGCCGAGCTACGCGCATTGGGCCGCTTGCACTCTCCCGCCGACTGCATTCAGGCCTACAAGTGGGGGCGTGCAGCAGGCTTTGACAACATCAGTGTCGACCTTATTCTGGGGGCGCCGGAGCAAACCCGCGAGTCGCTTTTCAAGACCTTTGATACTCTGATGTCGATGCGCCCGGAAC
>DMOT01000213.1 GCA_003456765.1 Bacillota bacterium | reverse complement strand
ACGCCAACTGCTGAATCCTCAGGGCGAGGAACAGCAGGTCTTGATGATGGACTGCACGAAAGCCCTGATGTCACCTAATCGATCCTGGAGTATATCATGAATCTGGCTATCATCCACTTCATCATACAGATGGACAATCCGGTTCCGGAATCGAGCCATCGATCTGTACACTGGCAAGGCATCAGCCGGTAGCAGCCCAATCTCAGTGACAACCTCGAAAGACTGAACGTTCGTGGCTGGGACCCGGAGCCTCCTGCGGGCGATGATATGGTTGCATATGTCAATCATTGCCTCGATGCTGGTCTGCAAATTGTATTTAGCCGAGTCAATGCTCCGGAAGTCATTCAGAAAACTGTCTCTATCCATGCTTGCTAGCTCTTCAAGCTTTGAGAGCGATTCTGTGATGGCCTGTAGCTTGTGCAGAATCCTCGACTCATCGATCATGGAGGTAGTCCTCCTTCAACCCTGATTTCAGATCGCTGAGAAAGGTCCTCATGTATATTCCGTAGTCCTTGTGGACCGATAGGACTTTCTCAATGAAGTCTGACGTCTTCAGAGGAGCGCGATCTAAGATCAGCTCACCCTCTGAGATGATTGCATGCTGCAGATCATTGCGAGTGGAGTTGAGGACGAGCATATCCACGTCCTCTCTCCCGAGCGCCACTGCCACATCAGCCGATAGCGACAGCTCATCCAGGAACGAGATATCGCCGTCTGTGAGAACGGCAATGTCGATATCGCTCATGGCAGTCGCCTGTTCTGTACCTGTAGAGCCAAAGAGATAGGCTGCCACGACGCGATCATGCTTCGTCAAAGCAGGCACTACTGCCTCCTTGATTTGCTTTACAACATCTGGCTCGCGCATGCATACCGCCTCCCACAGCTAGGCCACTGGTCGATCATTGGCATCTAGTTCCTGCTCCTCCATTTTATCAGCCTTTAGACCTAATGACTATGCACCCGTGACGTTCCTGCCACTCCTACTCCATCTTCACTGCCCGCGCCCCGAACCCTAGGAACACCGCAGCAAGAGCCGGTAATATTCCGCAGCTTCGAAGTATTTCAGGGCTGGGCCCGTTCTTTCCCACTATCAGGTTGATTAGGGTGGCGACTGCGTGCCGATTTGGAAACAGCAGGGCGATACGCTGCACTGCTCTTGGCATTGTTTCGTAGGGCCAGTAGAACTTGGCCGGCATTGACGTGGGCAGTAGCACTATGTTGGAGAACGACACGCTGCTGACGGAAGTGCGTCCGCCAGACACGCCAGTCAGGCGTCAGGCCGGATGCGTGAAGGATATCAGCCAATATAGGCACCCCCACGGCAATACGTCTCCTGCATTAATGGAACTCCTCCCCGGGGTTGAAAAAGAGAGGATGGTGCCTTGCACCCGTACTAAGTGGGGGCAGAAGACAGTGGCTATGAACGAGCGGTGCTGGCAACCGGCTGCCGGCTCGCTATCATGAACGACTCCCAAACCCAAACTGGCTGCGAATTTCGTAGGCAAGGATAGAGGCGGCAACGCCGGCATTGAGTGAATCGACTGTGCCCATCATCGGGATGTATACCGATAGGTGCTCAGCCTCATACCACTCCGGCGATATCCCGTATCTCTCGTTCCCGACCACCATTGCAGACCTCGAGGCGTATTCTACGTCGCTGTAGATGGTTCCCCCTGTGGCATCTGCAAAGTAGAGCGTGAATCCATTCTTGTGGAGCCAGTGCTGAACATCTTCCATCTCGGCTTCAACCACTGGAAGACTCAGTACACTGCACAAGCTTGATCGTACTGTTCTCGGGTTCGTTACGCTCGCTTGCCCATGGAAGATAAACACGGCGCGGGCTCCCGCAGCCTCGGCCGTTCGTATTATCGTCCCCACATTGCCCGGGCTTTCCAATCCGTCCAGGATCAGCACCAAGTCCTTCTCCCGGAGGCGTATGTCGTCGAGGCCGATCTCAGGCAGCCTGCAGAGGGAGATTACGCCTTCATCCGATTTCGGCTCGCTCAGCCGGTGGTACACTCCTTCGGATACTATGTAGACTCCGCGCACTGCCCGGCTGATCAGGCTGGAGAGGAGGTCTGCCCCTTCGGGTGTATGAATCATCGCAGGGCAGACGTATAATGCCTCGATGTGAGCTTGAGAGGCGAGGGCCTTCGCATTCAGCCATATGCCTTCTACGGCGACGAGGGACTTATCGCGTCCTCTCAAGGCCGAGCGCAGACGTTTGATGTTGCTGTTCTTCATTCCAATATTGACTGCGAGCTTGCCGAACCTTGCGGCAAGGGACTTTACATCAGCCTCTTCCATGTCTGAGCCTCCGATCTGCATTGCCGGAATGCAAGCCTACTGCAGGCAGAGCAGGCTTGCATCCTCACATGCGGCCAGGCCGCAATATGTGACGCGTGTAGTATATTGAACAAGTACAAAGCAGTGAATGCCTGAGGTGGTCAGGCCGCCCCCGAACAGATCCAGGAGTTTTGAGGCGGTGCGGCGGCCCCGCCCCGCCCATCAATCCATTTCCTGGGGCAGCCCCAGGCCGGTCCCCGGTTCTACTACTGACTATGCCTGGTTGGCCTCCGGGAACGACTTTGTCACTTCGTCAACTAGCTGACCCACATAATCTACAGCCTTCCTGATTGTTTCGGGATCCTCAAGGTCTATGCCTGCCCCCCTCATGAGCTCGAGGGGCTTCACAGACCCGCCCGCCTTCAGCACTTCAAGCCATCTCTCTATTGCAGGCTGGCCTTCTTCGTCGACCGCCTGAGCCATCAGTGTAGAGCAGGTCAGTCCGGCGGAGTATGTATAAGGGTAGAGCCCCATGTAGTAGTGGGGCTGGCGCATCCATGTGAGGCGCGCTCCCTCGTCCACCTCAACAAGTCCGTCCCAGAACTCGTTCAAGATATCGCCCTGGGTCGCCGAGAGCACTGAAGCTGTAATTGGCGTTCCGGCCTCGGCGAGGTCGTAGATCCGCCGCAGCAGCTCTGCTTCGATCATGTGCCTCACGTAGTCATGGTAGTAGGTGCCAAGCACCTGCATGAGAACCCATCTGCGCACGCGCGGGTCACTGCTCTTCGACAGTACGTGCCTGGCGAGGAGCATTTCGTTGAATGTTGAAGGGGCTTCCACGATGAACATGGACATGTTTATGTTGGCGAAGCGCTGGTTTCGCGCGGTGAACACGTCTGCGACGGCATGGCCCAGCTCGTGTGCGAGTGTGAACATGGAGCGGGCACGGTTGCCCCAGGTTGTGAGGATGTACGGATGGGCGTCGTAGGCGCTGGCGCAGAAGGCGCCTGTTGACTTGCCGATGTTGTCGACACGGTCGATCCACCTGCCGACAAGTGCGTCACGGATGATGTCGGCATACTCCCTGCCCATGACTCTAGCTGCTTCAACGATGTGGCTGCCGGCTTCCTCGAAGGTCAATTCCGGATCGAATTCTGGATCCAGAGGGGCCTCGATATCGCAGTACATGATCTTGTCAAGGCCGAGCACTTCCCTGCGAAGCTGCACATACCTGCGCATGTGGGGCGCGACTTCCTTCTGTACTATGTTGAGCAGGTTGGTATAGGCAGTCATTGAGCTCTCCTGGCGGTGCAGGAACATGTGGGTTGCTGACTCGAATCCTCGGGCTTTGGCGAGCACCACATTCTTCTTGATTTCCGTTCCGAAGGTGCCTCCGAGGATGTTCTGATATGCCGATATGCCCCTCGCAAATGAGGCAAAGGCGTTTCGACGCAAGGTCG
>DMOT01000228.1:2145-3635 GCA_003456765.1 Bacillota bacterium | reverse complement strand
ATACTCCCACTGCTCAGTCGCGGGGTTCAGGTACGGGATAGTGGTGCATCTAGGCCATCATCCCCCTGTTGCACGTGCAATCTCCCTGGCAGCTTCCACGCCGTCGGCCACTCGGCCGCACTTGAGCGACAGGATCAGCCCGAACCCCCAGCGCCTGGCCGTGCGAACCTTGAGTATTGCCTCATCCGGACCTTCTGCCCAGGCATGCCAAAGGCCCCGGCTTCGCCGTGAGCCTTCGGGCGGCCGTTCTTCTCCGCGCAGCCTGCCGGGATATGCGAAAACGGCTTCCGGAGAATTCCCTGCAGAAGTGAGAGCCCTTCCTATGGCATCGATGTCGTTAAAGGAGCTGTCAGCGTCGAAGCTCATGAAACCCTCCAGGTTCGCGATTTCCATGAGGTTCTGCTCATATCCCCTGCAGCAATGGATTGATATCCCTCCGAAAGCCCGGGAGATGAGTTCATTGGGGCCCTTCATGAACTCCCGGTAGTGCCCGGGCGATACCACAGCGGCCACATCGTCGCTGACGTAGATCCCCCACGGCCGCCAGAGGTTCACGTGGGTGTAGCCGAAGAAGTTGACGGCTCTCTCAGCCTGCATTCTGACGAACTTGATCAGGGAACGGGTGACCATGTCGAGCAGGAGATGTACAGCATCGGGGGCGGTGTACATAGCCAGCAGAAGCTCCTCGTACTTGAGGATCTGGGTTGCCATGTCCATAGGAGACTGCACATCCGTCAGTCGAATGGCCACGGTGCCGCAGGTCTCCTCGGAAAAATAGTCTATCCGTTGGAGGACTCGGGCTGCAAGGCCCGAGACTGCCAGGTCAGGTTCTTGAAGCTCGTATACGTCATCGGGGTCGGTGATGAGAGGAAGAGTCCAGGGATCTTCTCCGGGGATGGTTTTGATCTTGCAGCCGTACGCTGATGGGATCACTCCGACGCCCATGTAGGGCCAAATAGACGGAATATTGCAGAAGCCAGCCCTAAGGCAGACGAGATCCCGACGGGCCGAGGTCAGCTCGTATTCCAAATCCTTTTCGGGATCTTCCATCCTTTCGTCCACTGAGTAGTCGGGCAGAGCAGGCTCCTCCAGGGCAAGCAGGATCACATGTCCGGAGCCCGTCCCCTCCCACACATCTGCCAGATCCCTCCTGGCCCGGGCCACAAGATCATCAGGGATGTCCATGGTAGTCGGCGCCATTGGCTATCTGCACCTCCGTGATGCCTATCCCCTGCAGCCGCAGGATAAAGGAGCGGTCGCGCAGGCTAATCCAGCAGCAGCGGAACTGGCCTGGGCAAGACTGCCCCGCGGAGATTGAGCTTTGCGTGCTGCTCCTCTATGACGCTGAGGTAGTCATCGCCGCTTTGAATCTGCTTCGCGAGATCCCCTATCCCCGCCTTAAGCTGCGCCAGGTGGAGGATATCGAGGATCACGTGTTCGACTGCCATCTGCACAATCATAGGGTTTGTGGTTACAATGCCAAGGTTCTC
>DMOT01000228.1:0-1870 GCA_003456765.1 Bacillota bacterium | reverse complement strand
CCGCGGATCAGCTCCCGCGCCTTGCGGATGGTGTCGTCGTATCCAGCGACGCCAAGTATGTAGCTCTCCTCCGACACCCCCGACTCGACTTGCTTGAGCGATCGTTCCAGATTGTCGAGATTGCTCGCGTAAAGCTCCCTGTATTCCTTAAGCAGCTGAGATGGGGGCAACGGGGCGTACATCACCGGGTCGGAATCGACCTGCAGAACCAGTCCCTTCTCAAGGAGTCTGTCGAGGACCCCGTAAACGACAGACCTTGTGATTCCCGACCGCTTGCTCACTTCATAGCCATTGGCAGGGCCATGGCGCATTAGCGCGTGATACGCCCTGGCCTCATTGAGAGAAAGGCCCATATCCTGTAAAACTTCGACGAGTGCAGCCAATTTGCTCTTGCCTCCAGACGAAAAATAGGGTAGTAGTAATAGTGACCACTACTATTCTACTGGCCGCGCGGACGGAATGTCAACGATCTTGCAACCTGATTTTTCAGACATTGGGCCTGCTCTGCGTAGGCTCTCGCCGTGCAGCCATGCATCGGCCTTTTGCGCGATTCGCCTGCTCTACAAGGAGATTGCGGGGCCCCGAAGAACCTTAATCGGAGAAACGGGGGTTTGAGGACGTGACTTCCCTCGACGACATCCTGGCCGACGGCGCGCTCACCCGCGTCCTACGGTCCTTCAAAGAAGCCACGGGAATAGCGGCCCGTGTCGTGGATCCTACTGGAGNNAATAGCTTCCCGGACATGGGAGGACTGCCCTTTCTGCCGCCTGGTGCGTTCCTCGGAAGACGGCCCGAGGCGCTGCTCGAAGTCGTATGCCTATGCAGCGAGGCAAGCGGCAAGCCTCGGAGACCTCTACGTCTTCCAATGCCATGCCGGTCTTGTGTGCTGGGCCGCCCCGCTCGTAAGCGAAAGCACGCTTCTCGGCGCAGTCCTCTGTGGACAGGTCATCATGTGGGAGCCAGACGAGTACCTCGTGCGCGACTCCATGGAACGCCTTGGCGACCTTGATATTCCCCTCACCCAGCTTGAAGCGGCCATAGGCGAACTCGAACAGGTGTCGACTGTTCGCGTCCAGGCCGCTGCAGAACTCCTCTTTGCAGTAGCCTCTTACATAGTTCGTTCTGAGGACCTGGCCCTCAAGCAAAGGAATGAGATATACAGACAACAGAGGCTGCTCGGCGAGGCCATCCAGGAACGCAAGCGCATTGAAGAGCAGTTCTCTGTCCGCGGCCTCTACTCCCCCCAGCAAGAAAGAGAGCTTCTTTCGGCAGTCCGCAGCGGGCATCGGACCGAGGCAAAGCGGATGCTCAACGATATCCTGGCCGAGATCTTCCTCAGCCAGCCCGACCGCCCTGATATCATCAAAGCCCGCCTCCTTGAGCTCGCTGTCTTCCTTTCCCGTGCCGCAGTGGAGGCAGGCGCCGACCCTGAGCGCATACTCGGCCTCAACTACCAGTCCATCCAGAACCTGTCGTGTTGCGACACTTTCGAAGAGGTATGCTTCTGGATAGTTGGGGTGATGGACGAGTTCATCGATGCCGTCCGCGAAACTCCCGACTCCCCCTCCGGGCAAATACGAGAGGCCATACTATTCATGCGGGAAAACCTCGCGTCCAAACTTGCCGTGGCAGACGTAGCGTCCTCCGTCCACATCAGCCCCTCCCACCTCAGCCATCTTTTCAAAGAGGAGACGGGCATGTCGGTGATGGACTACTTCACAGCCCTCCGCATCGACGAAGCTAAGCGCCTCCTTGCCATGCCCCAGCTCACAGTCGCCCAGGTTTCGGCCGCGGTGGGTTTTCAGGACCCCGCCCACTTCAGCCGCACGTTCAAGCGAACGGAAGGAATCTCGCCGACTGCTTATCGCCA
>DMOT01000235.1 GCA_003456765.1 Bacillota bacterium | reverse complement strand
GCGCATACGTAGTCTTCTTAGGCCTGTACATTTCGCTCAAAAGATCGATGCGAGCATCCGGAACCCGAGCCATCCCGATACTCGCATCCTGCCTGCGCGATGGGGCGGCGCCGGTCAGGAGACGAAACAGCGTCGTCTTCCCTGCCCACGGCAGCCCCACTATGCCAACTCTCATTCAACCTACACCTTCTCGTTGTGTACATTATCTTCTACTGCATCTCTTAATTCGTGCCAGCCCAACCCGCCTTAGGTCTCTTGACGGCCAAACCAGGCCTCCTCCTACTCTTCATGCCCTCGGCGGAAACATGACCCTCCGAGAAACTCGCGCATGATGGAATTCGGAGGTATGTTCGCCTCCTCCACGGGACGAATGTAGGCGAGGAACTTCCTAAGCCGCTTGGCCTCGATGTACTCAGCATCGTTATCCCCGATCGCTGCTAGCAAGGGATCAGCATATGGTTTCAGCACAGCAAGCTCATAGGCTAGCGCCGTATTTACCATCACATCCGCAGTCTCCTGGAACGGAAAGATGTTCCTCTCTTCCCCTGCCCTGACCTTGGGCCACATCCGTATCGTGTCTTTGGCGCTGTGTCCGCGAAAGAGATTGTCCCTGACCAGCCGCCTGAGAATCCTCACATCAGTAGTAGGAATCCGATTATGGTCATCGATGTTGAGGTGGGTCAAGGCCGAGGCATATATCTTGAATTTCCTGCCCATCGGAATAGAGCTGGTCAACTCATCATTCAGCCCGTGTATTCCTTCGATAATAAGCATCTGGTCCTGTCCCAGTTTTATACGCCGGCCCTTCGAAGATCGCTTCCCTTCGATGAAATCGAAGACCGGAACCTCAACTTCTTCGCCTTGAATGAGCCGCGTAATATGCTCATTCAGAAGTGCAATGTCGATTGCCTCTATGGACTCAAAATCGTATTCGCCCTCTTCGTCTACAGGGGTATCCGCACGGTCGACGAAGTAGTCGTCAACAGAGACAGGAACGGGATTAAGCCCGTTCACCCTCAATTGGACCCATAGCCGCTGGGCAAAGGTTGTTTTTCCTGAGGAAGAAGGTCCTGCAATGATCACAACCGCTATCCGGTCGCGGTTATCCGCAATCACGTCCGCGATCTGAGCAATCTTCTTCTCATGCAGCGCCTCGACTACTTGAATAAGGGCATCTATGTTCCCTGCATCAATCACGCTATTGAGCGAAGCAACATCAGTTACACCCAGAACGCGTCCCCATTTCTCCGCCTCGTAGTATACGTTGGCAAGTTTGCCCTGTTCAACGTATTTGGGAAGCTCGAGAGGGTTCCTTCTGCGCGGCAACTCCAAGATGAATCCCGGAAGATAATGCCGAAGCCTGAAAGTCTTGAAATACCCTGTGCTGGGCGCCATGTACCCGTAAAGGTAGTCGCTGAGCCAGCCACACTGATATATGTTGACCGTCTCCGCTTCCCGATACTCAAGCAAACGAGCTTTGTCCATCTGCCCATCCACTCTGAACAGCTCTATGGCGTCCTCGACCAGCATGCGCTTTCTATGTATGGGCTTGTCTGCTTCGACAATCTCGCGCATCCGCTCTTCAATGGCACGAACATGTGCCCCGGTAAGAGGCCCGGTCCATCTTATTTCACCATACAGGCCATTAGAGAGCGAGTGCTGTATGATCACGCGGCAATCCTTGAGCACCTCACGAGCAGCCATTACCAGCACAAGAATGCCGGTACGGGTATATACCCTCATTCCGTCAGCATCGCTCATGTCGACAAACTCAACATGTGCATCCTTGTCGATGACATACGTAAGTTCTCTGAGATTGTTGTCGACCCTGGCGGCCATTACGGGCCAACGAAGCCCATGCGGAACCATCTTCGCAAGCTCCTCCAGGGAGATGCCTGAAGCCACATTGTGTGCGCTGCCATCCGGCAGGGTCACCCTTATCGAATTCTCCATGTTTTCCATGGCTATCCTCCCCTTGTCTTGGGCAGACGTACCTATACTACTTCGACAATGCGGCCTAGTTCCCTCCCGATTCTAAGACTTGCCCAGTGCTCCGCGATCGAGGGCAATGGCGAAAGCCTTGTTGAAGATGGCAACTCCTGCTATGAAGTATGACACTGCGAGGATTGCCGCAGATGCCAACGCCCCGCCGACCACGTAATCTCCAATCGCAGCTCGGCCGAAGACTATTTCGTGGGCCATATGATAGCATCTCCCGTACGGCATCACTCTCCTGACGAACCCCATGACCCCTGTTGCAGCATCAGGCGGGGCAAAAGCCATGGCGAACAGGCCCATGGAGACCAGGTTTACAAGCCCGCCTATTCTAGCCGCAAGCAGGGCAATGCCCCCCAGGGCATACCCTATCCCAAGCATGCCCACGCGCATCAAGACCAGAGGGACGAGAGCCGACATCCTGGGAAGAGGCATGCGGGCCCCTGTTGTAACTGAAACGGCCGCTATTATGATCGCGATATTGGGAACGAAATTCACGATAGACGCAACATCACGTATTAGGCCGATTCGCCATAGAGGAATCTGCGACGACCCTAGCTGCTCGACTATTCCGGAACCAGGTTCTTCAGTTGCGAGCCTCGCAATTCCCTGTAGAGCGCTCATGCAGAAGAAGACGCATACGAGAGAAAAAAGCAGCTCGTCGGCGGAGCGCGATAGAAAGCCGGCGCTTGCAGCGCTCCCGGACGTCACAACCCGTCCTGAGGCAGCCAGTATTGCTACTGTCAGGAAGATGTAGGCGGTCAGAGTCTCGGTTATGAGCTCAACAGGACTTCTGGCTTTCCTTATCAGGCCTCTCTTGATTTCAACCCATACCGCATAAAGGTTCATGTAACCGCACACTCTCCTTCGCAGTCAGTCTGAGAAACACAGCCTCAAGGCATGGTTCGCGCCTGGTCACAGATTCGACTCCTATTCCCGCCAGGCTTAACACTTCCATGGCTTTGAACAATCCGCTCTCATCAGGCACATCAATATCGATCACTGTGTATCCGGCATTGCCTTCACCGTCGCCATCCGCCCACTCCTCCGTCACGCGCACCTTTCCCACGCATGCTAGAGCCATTCGAATCTCATCGGTCAACGCCCCGGCCAAAGTCATCGTGTACGCCCTGGAAGCAAAGACGTCGAGAAGGCGCCTGACTGTGTCGAGCGCCAGCACCCTCCCTTCGCTCAGGATGCATACCCTGTCGCACACTTCCTGTGCCACATCCATCTGATGCGTAGTTATGATGACAGTACACCCTTCCTCATGGGCCATGCGTCGAATCGCCTTGCGCAGTTCCACAGAGGATTGAACGTCAAGGCCTAAAGTAGGCTCATCGAGAAGAACAACCCGGGGTTCAGCAGCGAGAGCCGCCGCAAGAGCAACCTTCTGCCTTGTGCCCATTGAAAGGTCATTTATTGGCTTGTCGGCCACATCCTCGATGCTGAAGAGCTCCAGCCATTCACGTGCGCGTGCTCGAAGCCTTGCGATATCGGGCAGACCCCGCATGACGCCGAAATACTCCATGTTCTCCCGTGGGGTCATTCGGGGATAAAGGGTGCGCCCGCGGTCCAAGACCACACCTATGCGACTTAAGGCTTTGGCTCTTTGCCGAACCACGTCGTATTCTTCGATGAATATCCTGCCGGCAGTAGGTGTAACAAGCCCTGAGATCATCCGAACCGCAGTACTCTTGCCTGCTCCATTTGGGCCAAGCAGACCCAGTATCTCACCGTGAGGGATCTCCAATGTAAGGCAATCAACGGCAACAACAGGCTTGCTACCGCGTCGACCCTGGAAAACCTTGCGCGCTGACCTGATGTCGACGACCGAATCAGCCAGAAGCTACACCTCCTCACAACCGCACTGCATACAATTGTAATGCCATAAAGCAGGATAGTCAACCATATAATGGATTAGACATGAGCCTAGCCCTTATTGGATCCGCCCCAAACAACAGGTAGTCGCCGGGGCCCAATGCCGATCAAATCGTAACGCCCGGCTCGATCCTGTCGGAACAGATGTCCGAATTCGTCGGAATACGCATTCAGATAGGCACACAGAAGAACAAGATTGCCTCCTCAATCTGTTTGGCAAGTAGAAA
>DMOT01000233.1 GCA_003456765.1 Bacillota bacterium | reverse complement strand
GCGGTCATCTCCTCAAACTGATTCCTGGAGAGCTCCACCGTGTGCCGTTCTCCTTGAGCACTGACTGCTATCTTTGCAGATTCGCGAATAGACAGTGCTTTCTTTGCCTCCTCAGCTCTCTGGCGCAGGTCCTGCAGGGACTCCAGGTCATCTAGGAGGTCGATTCCGTGCGCCTTCCTGAACTCCTCAGCACAGTACATGATGATTCGGTCGTCAAAATCCTTGCCGCCCAGCATGTGGTCGCCATCGGTCGCCACTACCCTGATTTTTCCCTCTTCAATCTCCAGGATCGTGACGTCAAAAGTCCCTCCTCCGAGGTCGTATACCATGATGCGCTGGTTGAGATCGGGGTTGCTCATCCCGTAGGCGAGTGCTGCCGCTGTGGGCTCGTTCACGATGGCAAGCACATTGAGCCCTGCGATCTTGCCCGCGTCCATCGTTGCCTGCCTCCTGGCATCGTCAAAGTAGGCCGGAACTGTTATGACCGCTGCGGGAAGCTCAGTCCCCAGGAGAGTCTGTGCATCTGTCACAAGCTTCTTGATGATCAATGCCGAAAGAGCCTCGGGACGAAACTCCTTCTCGCCATGGATGAATACGTAGTCGGCGCTCCCCATCTGCCTTTTCACGAACTCGACTACATTGTCGGGATCGGCCACAGCGCTGTTCTTTGCGATTGTGCCGACTGTAAACTGATTCTCAGAATCGAACATGATCACTGAGGGGGTTATGCGCTCTCCTTCGCTGTTGGGGATTATCTCGGGTTTGCCGTAATCGTTGAGCACAGCAAGGCATGAAAAAGTCGTCCCAAGGTCTATGCCTACGGCTTTCATAAACTATCACACCTCCACACAAAATAGCCTACTGCAGCTCCTGTCTGGCCCTGGCTATCAGTGCTAACATGCGTTCAGCTTCTTGCCTTTTCGCGAGGTCTGGATGGTTGATTCTGGCCCGGTAAGTGTTGAACTGCTGAAGCAGCATCCGCTCCTTCTGCTTTCGGCTGGCAGACCTGGGAATGCCCAGCTGGCTCCATATATCTCCATGCCCTGTTCGCCCCTTCGGAGGAGGAGGGAGTGCGTCGGGGGTGGTAGGCTCCTCGCGTGGCCGCTCCTCAAACTGGCGAGGGCCGCCTGTGCTCGCCAATGAGAACACCAGCACCCTTTTCTTCCTGGCCAAAAGCTTGTCCCTGCAATAGATTCCCAGATTGCAATAGGCCTCGAAGTAGCCGACGCCTTCAAATCCAAATGCTTCATAGGGCATGAAAATTGCGAAATCATCGTATGTACTGGCCTTGTACGGAGGAGCAAAATCCTCCGCGGCACACGCATTGCCCGAGACATCGGTGTGATCGCGCAGTACGCCGCGTATAGGAGAATTGTCAGTATAGTAGAACCAGTAGATAATGGTCATCTCAGGGCTAGAGCCGGGAGAATATCCTCTCACTGTCATTGAAGAATGAATAACGAGTCCGTTTTTGCCTTCGACTGAGACGTCGAAGTCGGCCCAAACCTTATGTATTTCTGCAGTTGCCATTTTCCGCTCTCCCACTTGCGGCTAGTCCACTCTCATTCTGTCCATGAGCCGCTTCTTCTCTGCCACCTCAGAATCGGTCAGCCTGCCCCGCTGCGATATGTGGAGTTCGGCGCTTCTTCCAGTCTTCCTGTCTACCATATACGCATGTATCATCATGTTGGCATCATACTCATATGTCACTTCCACAGGGTAGCCTTTCCGCACAGGCCGCTCGAAGACGAGCCTCGTCTCGCCAATGGCCACGCAGTTGTCAGGGTCCCTGTCCTCACCCTGAAGGACCACAAAATCCACCGCTTCCTGCATATGAGAGACGGTATAGAAGCGGTCCACAACCCTGGCCGGGATCGGAGTGTTCTTCGCTATCATTATCTGGTTATACAGTTCACGCGTCATTACATCTGCCAGTATGATGCCGAAGGAGTGGGAAGTCACATCTGTTACTTTGGTCTTTGCAAGCCTTCGCCCCTCAGCGGTCTGGAGGATTCGCGCATCGCCGCGCTGCCCCATGATGATGCCTGCCTGCATCGCAGCGCCAATTGCAATAGCCTCGTCAGGATTTATGGCGCTATCAGGCACCTTGCCTGACATCGACTCCAGCATCTCCCGGACCATAGGCATTCTTGTGGAGCCTCCCACAAGAAGAATGGTGTCTATATCTTTCCATGAGGCTTTGGCATTTGCCAGAACAGACTCGACCAAAAGCCGAGTCCTCTGCAGAAGGTGTCCGGTAGCTTCCTCGAACTCATCACGGGTTATCTCGTATACCAAACGCTTGCCTGCGGCGCTGACGGTGATCTTCGCAGATCCAACAGTAGACAGAGTCTTCTTGGCAGCCTCAGCCTTTTGCCTCAAATCCATCTGGGTCTCCAGGTTATCCAGCAAGTCAACCCCGTGCTCTTTCTTGAAAGCTTCGTTCACAAGGATCATTACCTGGTCGTCGAAGTCGTTGCCGCCTAGCATATGATCGCCGTCGGTGGCAATGACCTTTATCTCGCCCCCTGACACATCCATGATCGTAACGTCGAAGGTGCCCCCGCCCAGGTCATACACGATTATCCTCTGGTTGGAAACGTCGTTGCCCAGCCCGTAGGCTAGTGCTGCGGCAGTAGGCTCATTGATTATCCTCAGCACATCAATGCCTGCAATCTTCGCAGCATTGAGCGTTGCTTGCCTGCGAACGTCATCGAAATAGGCGGGAACTGTGATCACGGCATCAGAAATGGTCTCGCCCAAGATGGCTTCAGCATCCTGCACTAGCTTCTTGATGACCAGAGAGGAGATGTCTTCAGGCCCGTATTCCCGCTTGCCGTGGAGGAAAACGTAGTCTGCATTCCCCATCTGGCGCTTGATGAATTCCACAACATTGTATGGATCGGTGACAGCAGCATTCTTCGCCACCCGGCCTACGACAACAGAATCATCGTCGCAAAAATGCACAACAGAAGGCGTTGTCCTTTCGCCTTCTGCGTTAGGCACAATTTCTGCCTTTCCATACTCGTTCAAAACAGCCAGAGTCGAGAAAGTAGTTCCCAGGTCAATCCCTACCGCTCGGCCCATCTAGTCATCCATCCCTTCCTCGCCATTCCCGCTTGAGCAGGCAACTACGACCATCTGATGGCGGAGAACCTTGTGGCCCTTGACAAAACCGTCCTTCACCACTCTGACGACTTTGCCGTCCTCTTCGGGACTGCCCGCGTCCTCAACGTAGAGCGCACGCTGGCACCTGGGGTCAAAAGTGTCGGATTCGGGGGAAATAGGCTCTATGCTCCGCCTGTAGAGGACCTCAAGCACCTCTTCCAGGACGTATTCCAAACACTTGCGGGCAACTTCATTCTCGGGCGCCTGAACGTCATCCCGCACAATGTAGCTCTTTACGTTGTCATAGAGCAAAATCAGATCGGTGTAGACCTCCTTCATTCGCCGTTCCACAAAATCGTTCTTAAACATATCAAGCTCCTCGTAGAGCTTGTTGAAGGCTTTGTCCTTCCCTTCGTCATACTGAATCTTCTCTTCAAACATGGAGATGAGTGCATCCAGCTTCTCATGAATGCACGGGCTTGGGGAGGCTACAGAGCCAACCTCATCTTTTCCTACTAGATCCTCAGAAACGTCCACTCCGATTCCCCTTTCCCAAGTGGCCTGAATTCACCTGTTGGGCGCTATCACGAGCAGGATTCACAGATCGCGTACATGCACAAACCTGCGGCGCATTGCGTGCATAACTCATCATCATCGCATGGCCCGCCCCCGTGGCCATCGGGTATTGGCCTTGGCCCCGGCGTAGGAAGCCGCGCATCGTCTCCCGGATCAGCCGGTCGCGCTCTACCCCCCATAGCATGCATGAAAGATTCGAGCTCCCCGGCCTCGCAAAGCAGTCCCTCCATGGAACCAAGAATGGAGTAGCTCCGCAGGTACATCCCGGCCTGGTCGGCTCGGAACGCCTCTTGGAGCAGGCCATAGATCCGCTGTCCCAGATTGCGGTCGGGAAGGTCAAGCGCAAAACGCCTTGCCTTTTCACGCCACGAGGCAGACTCAGTGTTGAAGTTGTCCCACAGGATCGGGCCTATCGTCACAGGCGTACTGGTAGCCATGATTTGATCTCCGTCCTTTTCCAGAGAACTTCATGAATCGTGTAACTAGTTTATGGATTCTACAACTAAGTATGGAATCCTTCACTATTTGCATCTGAGTAACCTGCAAGAGGTATCTTGGCCCGATCGAGCAGCTAGGCTCTTGATCGTAGGTAATGCAGGCTCGGGGATTGCCCAGAAACTCATCGGGACTTACCTAGATGCCAAACACGAGTCTAGCAGATCTTATAGTGCAAGCCGATCAACGGCGCAAGAACTCATGGAGGCTTGCTTAGATGCGGCGAAGGGGCTGGCGCAGCGCGGCAAATCAGCGGTCCCCCCCCCCAGCGGCATGGGGAAAAGAGGCGAGATGGATCCAGGGCGGCCTCCGGCAAATTGGGCATCGGGTCGTTTGAAGACAGGACGATTCATGAGCACGGCATCCCGAGGCGATCTTGAGCAGGGCGCAACGCATGCCTGCTCCTGTGCTGCTCGCTATCGACAGTCTTGCGGCGACACCAAGAATTCGCAGAGCTTGAATTATCACTCGCCGGAAGTGTACACTTAGAGTTGGCAAGCAGGAATTTCCCGGGCAACCATCTGCCCGCCACGAATTGAATGAGGAGGCATGACCATGTTCACCGAGAATATGCTTGCAGAACTTAACAAACAGCACAATTACGAGCTCTACTCAGCCTATCTCTACATGGCCATGGAGGCCTACTTCCATGAAAAAGGTCTGTCTGGTTTCGCCAACTTCTTCAAGGTGCAGACGGAAGAAGAACGGGCACATGCACGGATCTTCTACGAGTTCATCATTCGCAAGGGCGGCAGCGTGACGCTTGACGCCATCGAAAGGCCTGAAGCAGACTTCGAAAGCCCCCTCGGTCTATTCAAGAAAGCCCTGGCGCATGAGGAGTTCGTCACATCGAGGATCAACACCCTTGTCGACATTGCCATTGGCGATAGAGACCATGCAACAAACAGCTTCTTGCAGTGGTTTGTGGACGAGCAGGTGGAAGAGGAAGAGAGCTTCCAGGGCATAGTCCAAAAGCTTGAGCTGATAGGCACTGATGTTCACGCCCTGCTGATGCTCGACGCGGGGCTTGCCCAGAGAGTTTTCGTCGTTCCCGGACCCCTTGCGCAGTCTGAGTGAAGATTCAAGCATGCATAAGGCACAGCCTGGCCACGGGATGAAGCCGGCGTCCCATCCTGGCTATGCCTTTCTGATTGCAGAACCTGCTAGATGCATGGCATCAGCATCGGACCTGGCGGCATCAACTGGCGCCAGGCTCG
>DMOT01000141.1 GCA_003456765.1 Bacillota bacterium | reverse complement strand
TTCAATATCGATCATGCCCGCAAGCGGAAGATAGATTTCTATCCCCGGCACAACTGCTGCCGCAGCCTTCTCCGGCTTGCCCCGTGAGGGATCCTCCGCACGTGCATCGGCAAGGCTCGCCAGATGTGCAACCATGTCGATGTTGCCGTCCAGCACATCGAAGGCCTCGCCCTCTGCGTGGAATATGGCGTCCACTTTTCTGCCAGGCGCCACGTTGAACTCGGCCCTGATGTTCCTGATCGCTCTAACAGTATCCATCAAGGTAGCCATATGGGCCTCAGCCTCTGCATCGATCCGAGCTTCATCCATCGTCGGCCACGCCTCGATCATGATGCTCTCGCCCGAGCCAGGCAAATGTCGCCAAATGCCTTCGGTGATAAACGGCATGAATGGATGCAAGAGCTTGAGCGAGCCGTCAAGCACCTTCCACAAGACGTACTGGGCCGTCCGCCTGCCCGCTGAGTCGTCGTCGCTGTACAGGCGGCGTTTGGCTATCTCAATGTACCAGTCGCAATACTCGCCCCATATGAACTCGTAGATGGTGCGCGCCGCTTCACCAAGGTCGTACCTTCCCAAAAGCTCCGTCATCTCTGCGGCCACCGTGTTCAGGCGCGACATGATCCATTTGTCAGCAAGGTCGAACTTGAAATCCTCCGGCTCTTCTCCTCCCTCGGGCGCAGTGAAGTCTTCCAGATTCATCATCACAAACCTGCTGGCATTCCATATCTTGTTGCAGAAGTTTCGTGACGCCTCCACCTTTTCAGGGCGCCATCTGATGTCGTTTCCAGGGGTGTTCCCTGTGATCAGCGTAAACCTTAGCGTATCAGCGCCATACTCATCAATAATCTGAAGCGGGTTGACGCCCGTCCCCTTCGACCTGCTCATCTTGGAGCCGTCCGGGTTTCTTATCAGCCCGTGCAACAGCACATCGGAGAATGGTTTCTCGCCCATAAACTCCAGGCTCATGAAGATCATCCTGGCAACCCAGAAGAAAATGATATCGTAGCCTGTTACCAGTACTGACGTTGGGTGCCAGTGTTCGAGTTCCAGATTCTCCTCGGGCCATCCCATGGTTGAGAAGGACCACAACGCTGAGCTGAACCAGGTGTCGAGCACATCCGGATCCTGCCGGACGGCGCCTCCGCATTTCGGACAACAAGTGGCATCTTCACGTGACGCAAACATGTGGTCACAGCCTTCGCAGTACCAGACAGGTATGCGATGGCCCCACCAAAGTTGGCGCGAGATGCACCAATCGCGCACATTCTCCATCCAGTTGAGGTATGTTTTCGTGAATCTTTCAGGCACAAACCTCACGCTTCCGTCCTTCACTGCCCTAATCGCCGGTTCGGCCAGGGGTTTCATGTTCACAAACCACTGCCTCGACACCATGGGCTCCACAGCAGTGCCGCACCTCTGGCAATGGCCGACGGCATGCGCGTGAGTCTCGATCTTCTCCAAGAAGCCCTTCTTCTTCAGCTCCTCCACAACCGCGCGCCTGCACTCCTCGCGGGTCATGCCTGCGTATTTCCCTGCCTCTTCCGTCATAGTGCCGTCTGGCCCTATGACCGTAACTAGAGACAATCCGTGCCTCTCTCCGATTTCAAAGTCATTGGGATCATGCGCAGGAGTGATTTTGACGGCTCCAGTGCCGAACTCCGGATCCACGTGATCATCTGCGACGATGGGGATCTCCCGGTCCATGATTGGGAGGATGACCGTTTTGCCTACAAGTTCGGCGTATCGCGGGTCCTGTGGGTTCACAGCTACTCCGGTATCGCCCAGCATCGTCTCCGGACGGGTTGTTGCCACCACCACATGGCCGCTCCCATCCGCCAGCGGATAGCGGAGATGCCACAAGGCTGATTCCAGGTCCTCATGTTCCACTTCCACATCGGACAGGGAGGTTCCGCAATTGGGGCACCAGTTGATCATTCGGTCGCCCCGGTAGATAAGGCCCTTTTCAAAAAGCCTCACAAACACCTCCCGCACTGCCGCAGAACACACCGGGTCCATGGTGAAGCGCTGTCTTTCCCAGTCGCACGATGCGCCAAGCTTCTTCTGCTGCTCCACTATTTCCCCGCCGTACTTCTCCTTCCATTCCCAGGCGATCTCCAGAAAACGCTCGCGCCCCACATCAACCTTGGAGACGCCCTCTTGAGCCAAGCTCGCCACGACCTTCGCCTCAGTGGCGATGCTCGCGTGGTCTGTGCCTGGTATCCAACAGACGTTGGCGCCCTGCATCCGCTTCCACCTGATGAGAATATCCTGGATCGTAAAATCGAGAGCATGCCCTATATGAAGCGTTCCGGTAATGTTGGGCGGGGGCATGAGGATCGTAAAATGCTCCCTCTTTGGATCTGGATCAGGCTCTGCGTGGAAATAGCCTCGATCGAGCCAGAACTGGTAAGTGCTTTCCTCGATCTCTTTGGGACTGTACGTTGTGGACAAAACTTGCGTTGCCATAAATCTCTTGCCTCCTATGAGCCTGGACATCTCTGCAGGCGCGCCATGACATGTCCAGCAAATCATCTATGAATCTGTCCTTCCAAAAACAGACGCCTCCCCGCCCATCAAAGGGCGAAGGAGGCGTTCCTCCGCGGTACCACCTTTGTTCAGAGCAAGCCCCAGCAGAATATGGCTCGCACTGATCTCGTGAAGCTGTAACGGGCTATCCCGGCTGACTCTACTCTGGTCCGCCCGCTTTGGACCGGGACAAAACCATTTGGCGCCAGCTGCTCAGGGGCGACCTTCGCGTGGACAGAGGCCAGGATGCCTTCCACCCGGTGGACATCCCTCTCTTGCGGCTTAACCCCGCTACTCCTCCCCCTCATCGCATATGCAGTTGTCGCTTTTGAGTATATTATACGCACACTTCGCCACAGAGGCAAAAGCTTATTACGCTTCTTTCTCCTTGTTAGCCTCTTCAATGATCTTCGTCGCTATGCTCGCCGGAACTTCCTCATAGTGGGAGAACTCCGTCGTGAACGTGCCGCGGCCGCCCGTCATCGCTCTCAGGTCGATGGAATACTTGCCCATCTCGGACATTGGCACAAGCGCCTTAACCACCTGGTATCTGCCCTCCGGCTCCATTCCCAGGATTCGGCCGCGCTTCTTGTTGAAGTCACCCATGACGTCGCCCATGAACTCCTCAGGCACAGTAACATCCACCTTGAGTATGGGTTCGAGGAGTATCGGCCCAGCCTCTGCGCAGCCCTTCTTGAGGGCCAACTGCGCCGCGATCTTGAACGCCATTTCAGACGAGTCCACAGGGTGGCTCGAACCATCGTAGAGCGAGCATTTGATATCGACCAACGGGAATCCGGCCAGTATACCTCCGTCTGGGAGAGCCTCTCTCAAACCCTTCTCGACGGCAGGGATGAACTGGCGCGGCACTGCGCCTCCAAAGACTTTGTCCTCGAATTCAAACCCTGATCCGGCCGGCAGGGGCGACATCTCGATCCATACATGTCCGAACTGGCCCCGTCCGCCTGTCTGCTTCTTGTGCCTGCCTTCAACATTAATGGTTTTCTTGATAGTCTCCCTGTAGGGTATCTTCGGCTCCTCGAGCACAACCTCTACGCCAAACTTTCTCTTCAGCCTGTCGCCCATTATGTCGAGGTGCACTTCTCCCATTCCCGAGACTACAAGGTCCGACGATTCCGCGTCCTTGTCAAACTTGAGCGTAGGATCTTCCTCCATGAGCCTTGTCAAGCCCTGGCCTATCTTGTCCTCATCGCCCTTGCTCTTCGGCCTCACAGCCATAGACAGGACGGAACTGGGGAACTCTATCCTGGGCAGAATAATTGCATTGTCTTTGTCCGCCAGCGTATCCCCGGTAGTCGTCTCAGCGAGCTTTGCCACGCCGGCAATGTCGCCAGGACCCACTTCAGAGACGCTAACTTGCTGTTTCCCCTTGGTTATGAATATCTGGCCGAACCGCTCCGTCTTGTCGCGGCTGGCGTTGTAGACTTGCGAATCAGACTTCACAATGCCTGAATAGACACGGAACATGGTAATCTTGCCGACGTAGGGGTCGGCCATTGTTTTGAAGACGAGCGCCGAGAGGGGTTCGGTCTCCTCGGGCTTTCGCTCAACAACATCTTCAGAATTGGGTGCTGTGCCTCTTACCGCCCCTACGGAAACAGGCGACGGACACAGCGAAACTATCGCATCCATCAATGGCTGAATCCCTGTGAGCTTCAATCCGGATGCGCAAAACACAGGATAGACTGAGCGGGACAGCAAAGCCTTCCCAAGCCCTGTTTGGATATCCTTCTGCGTCAGCGTTTCGCCCTCGAAGTACTTGCTAAGAAGCTCCTCGTCGCTTTCTGCAGCAAACTCCACGAGTTTCTCGCGATATTCCTCAGCGGTCTCAAGAAGGTCGGCAGGGATATCAGCCTCGGTGTATTTCTTCCCGGAAGCATCATCCCACAGGTAAGCTTTCATGCTCATAAGATCCACAACGCCGCGGAAATTGTCGCCCTCGCCGACAGGGATCTGAGCAACAGCAACCCTTTTCCCAAAGAACTCTGTTAGAGATTCGACTGCCTTGAAGAAGTTTGCGTTCTCGCGGTCCATGCGGTTCACAACCAACATGCGAGGAAGGTCTTGTTCTTCGATGCGCCTCCACATGAGCTCGGTGCCGACCTCGACTCCGGAGACTGCATCTACAAGCACCATCACAGAGTCGGCTACACGCAATGCGCCAACAACGTCGCCGACAAAATCAGAGTAGCCAGGAGTATCGATGAAGTTGATCTTGTTGTCCTTCCACTCCACAGGGGCTACCGAGGCGTTAATGGAGCTTTTCCGCTTGACCTCGTCTGGATCGTAATCCATCGTCGAAGTGCCGTCATCCACCTTGCCAAGCCTATCCACACCACCGCTCAAATAGAGCATAGCCTCGGCAAGAGTAGTCTTACCAGCGCCGCCATGTGACACAACGGCAAGGTTGCGCAG
>DMOT01000142.1 GCA_003456765.1 Bacillota bacterium | reverse complement strand
CCCGTGCAAAGCTGGCCCGACTTAGTCAAATGCATCGCGGTTTGCTCCTCCAAGATCGCCTCCAGGCTGCGTAACTCCGGAAGAAGCGCATCATGGGCAGAGATCTCCCTGGAGTTTGCAGGCAGCCGTGACAGTGATGGCGACGGCAATCGAAGCGCCGGCGGCAAATACAGACGGCGCTCCTTCCGCTGCCCTACTGACTCTGCATACCAAATCGCCCACGGGCTTGAGCGAATGATCGAAGGGCGAATTTCAGCGCCCATTACAGCCATTAACGTGCGCGTCGGCGGGCTTGTCGTTCCCGAAGAGGTGCAACTCTCCATCTTCGGTCCGTCCATGGCTGAGCTTGGAAAGGCTCAAATGGGCCAGGCCCTTCAATATGTGCGCGAACGATTCGGAGCAGAAAGCGTAATCACTGCTAACATGCTCATAGTATCCAGGCGTGACCGGATGCTTGCAGAATCGCTCCTGTAAACCCCACCTGAAACGTCGATTACAGGCACGCAGAATGCACGCCGACATCAGATAGCTGGCAACCTGTAAAAGTCTACGGCAACACCCCGGGGGTGACAATTTCTATGAGCAAACGCATAGGGGCGCATGTGCGCGTAATTGAGGCTCAAAGTGGTGCGCCGGCCCAGTTCTACTGGTCCAATAGGTGGAACCGGGTGGCCGGCATAGTCGACTCCTGGCGGGAATCGGGAGAATGGTGGGACGGCGAGGAAGAAAAGAGCTACTACCTTGTCTCTTTGGCATCAGGCGGATGTTACGAGCTATGCCGCGAAGCGCCGGGCCAGTGGGTGCTGTCGCGAGTGCTCGACTAGCCCCCCCGCGATCGGGGCAGACCGCCGAGAAGATCATCACATCTTTGACTGTGGAGGCAACCCCTGTGAACCCCTTCGTCCATCTGCACGTTCATTCACAATACTCTTTTCTGGACGGAGCCGACACATGCAGCACGCTAGTGGCTCGCGCCGCAGAATGCGGCATGCCTGCCATAGCCATAACCGACCATAACAACGTCAGCGCAGCGGTGGAGCTATCGAAAGCCGCTACGGAATACGGCATAAAGCCAATACATGGAGTCGAGGTTTCCATGTCAGACGGCGCGCATCTGACTCTTTTGGCCCAAAACCCCGAGGGTTACTCCAACATATGCCGCATGCTCACTGAGGCACATATGTCGTCCCTTCGCCGCAAGCCCGGCGCCAGCATGGAGGTACTGGCCAGGCACGCTGAAGGCATAATAGCTCTTTCGGGGTGCAACCGCCACGGCAAAATCCCAATGCTCGTCGCATCCGGCAGGTTCAACGAAGCCAAAGCCACGGCAGAAAACCTTGCTTCCATATTCGGCAAGGAGAATTTCTATATAGAACTTGAAAACCTCCTCACGCCCAGGGCGGCTTCCCTCAATGCCGACCTGGCAGAGCTTGCGCGAAAGATCGGAGTCGGGCCAGTTGCCACGAACAATGTCCATTACGCCACTAAATCCCGTTTCGAGGTGCACGACGCCCTCACATGCGTGCGGACCCTCACCTCCCTGGATGATATCCACCCCGAACGCCGGATAAACGCAGAAAACTATCTGAAATCAGCTGATGAAATGTCTGAACTCTTCGCCGGTTATCCTGAAGCATTAGTAAACACCATTGAGATCGCTGAAAAATGCTCTCCCGGGCTCGATCTCTCGCTCCGTCTTTTTCCGAAGTATCAGACGCCGCAGGGCCTGTCATCAACCCAACACCTCAGACGCCTCACATGGGAGGGCGCAATAGCCCGGTACGGAAAGATCACTTCTGTGATCGAAAACCGCCTGGGTCATGAGCTTGCAATAATTACTGCCCTCGGATTCGAAGACTACTTCCTTGCGGTGTGGGATATCGCGCGGTGGGCCCGCTCGCAAGGCATCCGTTACGCAGGGCGCGGATCGGCGGCTGATTCTGCCGTCGCATACTGCCTCAAGCTCACGAACGTCGACTCCATAGCCCGAGGTCTCCTCTTTGAAAGGTTTATGAGCCTGGAGCGCGCCCAAAAGCCCGATATTGACATCGACTTCGAGTCCGAAAGGCGCGATGATGTAGCTGATTACGTATACCGCAAATACGGCGATGGCCATGTTGCGTCAGTCTGTACATTCAACACCTTCCAGGCGCGATCCGCCGTCCGCGACTTCGGCAAAGCCCTTGGCTTTCCACCAGACGACATCGACAGCATCGCTAGGGTCCTCCCCCACATTCCCGCTGACGCCGTGCAGAGCGCCCTCCAGCGCTATCCTGAGGCACGGGACGCGCAGATACCGGAGTGGAAGTACGAGCTCCTGTTCGAGCTATGCGAATCGGTTGCAGGTTTCCCGCGGCACATCGGCACCCACCTGGGCGGCCTCGTTATATCAGACCAACCGCTCACGTGCGTCACGCCGCTTCAGATGTCGGCCAAGGGCGTGGCCATCACGCAGTTCGACAAGGACACCATCGAAGACCTTGGCCTCATCAAGCTCGACCTGCTCTCCCTTCGCACTCTTTCCGCAGTTGAGCATGCTGTCGACATGGTGAAACTTTCTGGCAAGGAGCACTCCGACTTCGATTACAATGGCATTCCCCTGGATGATGATGACACTTACACGATGCTGAACAAAGGCGAAACCATCGGCGTATTCCAACTAGAAAGCCCCGCACAGCGCGCTCTTCAGACCCGTCTTGCGGCCGACAACATCGAAGACATAGTAGCCAGCGTTGCCCTTATCCGCCCCGGCCCCATCCAGGGCAACATGGTGGAGCCATTCATCGCGCGCCGCAGCGGCACTGAGGAGATCACTTACATCCACCCGAAGCTCGAACCGATCCTCAAGAAGACATACGGGGTAGTCCTCTACCAGGAGCAGGTAATCGAGATCGCCACAGTGATAGCCGGGTTCACTCCAGGCGAGGCCGACAGGCTACGCAAAGTAATGACCCATTTCCGTTCCATGCGGGATATGGAGGATATAGGCCACGACTTCGTGGCAAAAGCCGTTGCCAATGGGGTCGCGCCCGATGTAGCTGAAACAATCTTCTCTTACATAGTAGGTTACGCAGGCTACGGATTCTGTGAGGCGCATGCCGCGGCTTTTGCCGACACTGCCTACAAAACCGCATACCTTGCGCGCCACTACCCCGCCCAATTCTATGCCGCGCTTCTAAGCACCCAGCCAATGGGCTTCTATCCCGCCCGAACCCTGCTGGTGGAAGCGAAGCGGCGCGGAGTAACTGGTCTTCCGCTTGACATAAACCGCAGCCAAGAAAAGTTTTCTGTGGAAGGCGAAGCCCTGCGTGTAGGGCTCATGCAGGTATCCGGCATCTCCTCCGACCTGGTCCGAGAGATTGTCAAGTCCCGCGAAGATGATGGCCCGTTCAGATCGGCCCTGGATTTCCTATGCCGCATCAAGGCGAACAAGGGTGTCATCGAAAACCTGGTTCTGGCCGGAGCCTTCGATTCGACTGACCCGAACCGCAAAGCCCTCTTTTGGAACCTCGGCCGCCTTGCAGAAATCGCCGCCTCTCGTCGCGCGACCGTCGACGCCGGAAGAACTTACGGGCAGGCCAGCTTGCTCAATGCTGAAAGGCCATCTATTGGCCCCAAAGCCTACATGGGCTATTCCAGTGGGAACCTCCCCGACTTCTCTGCATGGGAGAAGTTCAAGCACGAAACTTCCGTCCTGGGGTTTTGCACTTCCCGCCATGCCATGGAGTTCTTCCGCCCGGTTCTTGCGCGCAGAAGGGTTTGGGACTCGCGCAGGATTCCATCGGCAAAGCAAGGGCAGGTAGTGCGCGCGGCGGGTCCCGTAGTCCGTCCGCACAGGCCCCCGACGAAAAGCGGCAAAAACGCTGTCCTTCCCTCCCTCCAGGACGAGTAC
>DMOT01000188.1 GCA_003456765.1 Bacillota bacterium | reverse complement strand
AAGGATCTTGAAGGCCTGGAACAGGAGGAATGTGCCGACAGGATGCAGGTTTCCAGGCCTACGTTTCAGAGGGTGCTCTCTTCGGCCAGAGAGAAGGTCTCCCGAGCGCTAGTAGAAGGCAAAGCCATCCGGATCGAAGGCGGAACCTACCGCCTTGCCGCATGGCGGCTGCGATGCGGGGATTGCAGCTACGAATTTGAAGCGCCCGCCGCAATGTATCACCGAGGAGCCGGGGCGGCTTGTCCCAGATGCGGCGCACGTCACGGTCGGCGCATTGACGAGGATCCCCGGGCTGCGGGTCGCCGGATGCGCCGTGGGCGTTGCGGCAGGGGATGGGAGACTGATGAAGAGGGCTAACAGGAGGATCCGGGCATGAAATACGTCTTTGGTCCAGTCCCTTCAAGACGGTTGGGCCGTTCGCTGGGAGTGGATTTGGTCCCTTACAAGCATTGCTCCTTCGATTGCGTCTATTGCCAGCTTGGCGCCACTAGGCACAAGACGGTAGAGCGCAAGCGATTCGTGGACATAGGCGATGTCATTTCCGAGCTCGAGTTGGTGGTGCCCCATGTGAGAGCCGACTACATCACAATGTCGGGGTCGGGAGAACCCACCCTCTTTTTGGGCCTGGGCGAGTTGATCCAGAGGATCAAGAGACTTACTGAAATCCCCGTGGCGGCTATCACCAATGGTTCACTTATGGCCTGCCCCGAAGTGCGGGAGGAACTGCTCGGTGCAGATTTGGTGATCCCCTCTCTTGATGCGGCAACGCAAGACGTCTTTGAGAAGATAAACCGTCCATTCCCCGGGATAAGAATAGAAGATATTGCACGTGGCATAGAAGAGTTCTCTGCTGAGTACTCAGGAAAGCTATGGATCGAAGTGATGATGGTCAGGGGCATAAACGACAGTGAAGATGAAATAGACAGAATGTGGTCTGCCCTGAAGCTCATAGGTGCTGAAAAGATCCAGCTTAACACCGTGGAAAGACCTCCCGCTGAAGCTTTTGCACGTCCGCTGTCGCGAGCAGAAATGGAAAGAGTCAGAAGGCGATTTGGCGATCGGGCAGAGTTAATTGCGGCCTCCGGGATTTGCGGGGACACGGAGAAGCTTCCCGATAGCCCGGCACGTATTGGGCAGGATAAGCCAGAGAAAGGTGCAGGCTGCGAGCGGGTGCTCGAGCTTCTCAGGAGGCGGCCGTGCACTGTGCATGACATCGCTCGCGGTCTCGGGATGAACATCAATGAAGCTGCCAAGTTCGTGGGAATCCTCATGGAGGGCGGCCTCGTCAGCACGCAGCGCCGTGAGGATGGGGAAGCCTATTTTGTCGCGAATGAGACGAACTGAACTATTGCCGCACCATGCGGCATATTTTTTTGCCCGGGTTATTGACATATGCTCATAACAAGGGTAGACTAATAATGAACCCATGCCCATAACTTCCGTATCAGTATTCATGGTTTACATGCATGTGAGTAATACTGGTGGGCGGAAAACGGGTGTGGGGGCAATCTGTGAAAGAGGAGGTGCTTGATATGCCGAGAGGAGATGGACGAGGACCGGCTGGTTTTGGCCCGATGACAGGCAGAAGCGCAGGCTTCTGTGCTGGGTACGGTGTACCTGGATATGCTAACCCTGGGGTTGGCGGAGGAGCAGGCGCAAGAGGCGCTCGGTGCTTCTACGGGGGAGGCGGATTCGGCCGGGGCTATAGAAGAATGTATTATGCAACCGGGCAACCGGGATGGATGCGCTTTGGAAGGCCGGAATGGGGTCCGGCGGCCGGTGCATATGGGCCTGATTATGGCAGCCCATACGCGGGGCCCATGCCTGCAGATGCCATGAGGCCATCCAGAGAAGAGGAGATGGCGTTCCTGGAAAGAGAGGCCGGGCTTCTCAGGGATGAGCTCGATACTATCCAGGCTCGCCTAAGCGATCTTTCCGGTTCCGGGGAGGGCGCTGAAGAGTAGCTCGTTCGCTGGCTGGCAACTTGTTGGAGGCAATCCGCGTCCGCCATGGCAGACTGGATGCCGGCGCCGGGTAAGTCCTACGTGCGCCAGACATCAAGCCGGAGTTGTCCGGCATTCAAGGGAGATGGTAGTTTGAAGCTGGCAGTAACATCGCAGGGAACTAGTCTTGCGTCCCCACTGGACCCGCGTTTCGGAAGGTGTGAGCATTTTGTGATCATAGATGCTGACACCGAAGAGTTCGAAGCATTTTCTAATGAGAGCGTGATGGCATCAGGCGGGGCGGGCAGCCAGAGCGCCCAGTTTCTCGCAAACAAAGATGTAGAAGCAGTAGTCACTGGAAACGTTGGCCCTAATGCCGCCATGGCTCTGGAGGCAGCGGGCATAAAGGTCTACAGGATGGGCTCAGGGACAGTCAAGGATGCTCTGGACGCTTTCCGGGCAGGAACGTTGGAGGCGATTTCCGGACCAACAGTCGGCTCACATCATGGAATGGGCGGGCGACGCCGCGGGGGTCGTCGCTAGGTTCAGCGAACCAGCCGGGGCTCCGTGGCGGATACGGCCAGCCCCGGCAAGAGAATCGGACCTTTCTGGCGATTGGTTTTCGCAGAACGGGTCCTGCCATATTTAGGAGGTTTACGATAAATGAAGATTGCTGTAGCATCTGACGGCTCTGCCGTCTCGCCTCATTTTGGCCATTGTCCCGAATTCGCCATAGTTACAGTGGAGGACGGCAAGGCCGTGGATTCGACTGTTCTTTCGAACCCCGGTCACCGGCCGGATTTCCTTCCCCAGTTCCTTTTCGAACATGGAGTATCTTGCATCATCGCAGGCGGAATGGGCCCCAGAGCCCAGCAGCATTTCACTGCCAAGGGCATTAAGACCGTTATCGGGGCGGCCGGGAATGTGGACGATGTCGTCAAGGCGTATCTCGCTGAATCTCTGGAAGTTGGCGAAAGTGCCTGCGATCACGGACACGGCCATGAGCACCACGGGGAATGCGGGGACGGGCATGGGGAGACCCACAGGCATGGCGGTTGCGGGGGCAGCAATTAGCGTGTTGGCGGCGAGGCCCGCTCGAGCCTGCCTGCACCAGAAAGAGAGCATGCACGAAGCTTGGACATGCGCGATGAACGGTGGCGATGCAATGTGATTATCTCGATAGCAAGCGGAAAAGGCGGGACCGGCAAGACTACTGTTGCGGTCAATCTGGCCTTGGCTCTTGAAGGGACCATGCCGATTCACTTCTTAGACTGCGACGTTGAGGAACCCAATGCCCATCTCTTTTTATACCCGGAAATCAAACATTCTGAGACGGTCAACTTGCCTGTGCCCGTTGTGGACGAGAGCAAGTGCGATGGGTGCGGAAAGTGTGCTGAGGTCTGCGCCTTCAATGCGATACTGGCCTTCAAGTCTCAGACCATTGTCCTCCCTGAGCTTTGCCATGGATGCGGCGGCTGTACGCTTCTGTGCCCCCGGGGTGCCATAACGGAGAGCCCGAAGGAGATTGGCGAAGTGGAGACGGGGCGGGCAGGTAAGATCAAGTTCTCTCATGGACGGCTGAAAATAGGGAGTGCTCTGGCTCCGCCTTTGGTGAACGCAGTGAGGAAGACAGCCCACGGGCGAGGACCAGATAGCGGCCTGGTGATTGTCGACGCTCCTCCCGGAACGTCGTGCCCGGTTGTGGCTTCAATAAAGGGCAGCAACTATTGTGTGCTCGTGACAGAGCCGACTCCGTTTGGCCTGAACGATCTCATGCTGGCTGTGGACCTGGTTCGAGAGCTCGACATCCCCTGCGGCGTGGTGATCAACAGGGCTGGGCTTGGCGATGATACTGTCTCATCCTATTGCAGCAGTGAAGGCATTCCCATACTGCTTGAAATACCCTACGACAGGAAATACGCTGAGTGCTATGCCAGGGGAGGAAGGCTTGTTGAGGATTTCCCCGAGTTGCGCGATGCCCTGTGCGGGCTGTGGCGGAAGATAGCAGAATCCAGCGGCGCAGATCGGGACGGGACGGCCAGGCGAAGGGAGATGGCTGAGATATGAAGGAGTTGCTAGTCATAAGCGGCAAGGGAGGCACCGGCAAGACAAGTGTGGTTGCATCATTTGCGGCCCTGGCCGACAGCAAAGTTCTGGCCGACTGTGATGTGGACGCTGCTGACCTCCACCTTCTGCTTTCGCCTGAAGAGCTTGAGTCACATGAGTTCATAGCTTCGCGCCTTGCAACGCTTGACAAGGAGAAGTGTATAGGATGCGGCAGGTGCAGCGAAGTGTGCCGCTTCGATGCCATAGT